>JAISIS010000071.1 GCA_031261905.1 Burkholderiaceae bacterium | reverse complement strand
CCAGCGCGCGCCGGATGCCAATAAACTGCGGCTTGTCTTCTCGCGTCAGCAGCTTGTCGGCATTTTCCAGGGTAATCAGCGCGCCATGCACATTACCGGAAAGCTGCAACTGCTGGTTGGCCGTCAGGAGTATCTGCTCCATATCCGTCAGAATCCGGTCATCACGGCTTCCGGACAATTCCTGGTACATCTGCTGAAGTGTGGTGTAACGGTCCCGCGCCTCGCTCTGGCGGGTTTCCAGCGCTGCTGTCCTGCCCTGCAAATCCAGCACCGTATCCTGCATGGATTTGACCAGCCCTTTTACCTCGGCACTCACGGTATCTCCCGCCTGCAGGCGGCGCGCCAGTTCTTCGCGCAGGCGCACCGTTTCCTGGTGTTCCAGCCAGAGATGTGTGATAAAGGCTATTATCACCCCCAGAAACATGAAAGCCAGCACCATCAGCCAATGGCGCTGACGCCGAAGCGAATCGGACGGCGCAGCGGCGGAAGGCTGCTGCACGGCGGCGGCTGATTGATCGGAAGCGTGTGTATTCATTTTCGCGTCTCACACGCGGGCGACTGTCATCCTGTTACTGCCCGCTGTTGTATTTATGCCTCATGAATCATTATATTGATATGTTACATCCTGATGCCTGCCTGATTCCGGCATTGTAGCGCAGCCCGTTTGTTTGCACAGCAATTACGCACAATTGCGGCAAAACCGGAAAAGCGTAACCGGGATAAAAATGAAAAAAGGGTATGGAAAAAGGGGTATACTCTGTTACTGGTCAGTTTCATCTTCCTGACCTGCACAAAGAAAACTGCATTAACAAACCCGACAATCAACTAAAACATCATGGCAATTCCGCACAAAGAAAACGGCCTGCCGTTAAATGGCCGTTCCTCCGGTTATTCTGACAAGACTGACGCGGCAATGCGCGCCGATATCCGTATGATGGGATATATGCTGGGCGATGTTATCCGGGAAAGGGAAGGCGATGAAATTTTCAATCTTATTGAAAATATCCGCCAGACCGCCGTTGGTCTGAGAAAAACACCCGGGCGATATACCCCTGACGATCTGAACAACCTTATCAGGAATCTGTCCCGCAACCAGGCTATTTCTGTTGTGCGCGCCTTTTCCTATTTCTCGCATATCTCCAATATCGTGATTGACAAGCACGATAACCGCCGCTACCGCGAGGCGCGCATTGCCGGGGAACCTCCGCCGCAGGGCAGCCTGGGCTATGCCCTTGACCGTCTGGATGAAGCCAGCGTACCCGGCGCGGAAATCAAGAAATTCCTGCGTGAAGCCTTCATCTCACCGGTGCTGACCGCCCACCCGACAGAGGTGCAGCGGAAAAGCACACTGGATAACGAGCGGGAAATCGCGTACTTCCTGAACGAGCTTGACGGCGATGTCACGCCGCAGGAACGCAAGCGGATCATGGAAATCCTGCATGGACGCATCGCCGCACTGTGGCAAACCCGCCTCCTGCGCTATACGCGCCTTTCGGTGGAAGATGAAATCAACAACGCGCTGTCTTATTACCGCCTGACTTTCCTGGAAGAGTTGCCGGAGCTTTACCACGCCATCCAGGATGAAATCGGCGAGCGCTATCCTGAAGCGGAAGACGGCATCCCCGCACCTGATTCGCGCTGCCGTTATGTGCAGATGGGCTGCTGGATAGGCGGCGACCGGGACGGCAACCCTAATGTGAACGCCTCCACCATGCTGGAGGCGCTGGAACGCCAGTCGCACCTGATCCTGGAGTATTACCTGGAACAGGTGCATGATCTGGGCGCGGAATTGCCGCTTTCTTCCATGCTGAACCCGGTATCGGAAGCACTTCAGGCGCTGGCGGACACTTCGCAGGATACTTCGCACCATCGTGACGACGAACCCTACCGCCGAGCCCTGATCGCCATTTACAACCGTCTGGCGGCCACTTCGCGCGCGCTGGATATGCAAACGTTTACGCGTCATGAAGTAGGCAAGGACAGGCCTTATGAAAAGCCGGAAGATTTCAGTGCCGATCTGCAGATATTGATTGATTCGCTCAACGAACATGCCGGACGCCGGGTGGCCGGGCTGCGTATCGCCTCGCTTAAGGCCGCTGTGGATATTTTCGGTTTTCATCTGTCCACGCTGGATATGCGCCAAAGCTCTGACGTGCATGAGCGCACACTGGCCGAGCTTTTTGCCGTTGCCCGCGTGGAACTGAATTATGCCGGACTTCCCGAGGAGAAAAAGGTTGAGCTGCTGCTTTCGGAACTGAGTCAGCCCCGCCTGCTTTATTCGCCGTTTGCCGAGTACTCTGCCGGTACGGCTTCCGAACTGGATATTTTTCGCACGGCGCATCTTATCCGCCACAAGTACGGCAAGCGCGCCATCCGCAATTACATTATCTCCCATACGGAAACTGTATCCGACCTGCTGGAAGTTTATCTGCTGCAGAAGGAATCCGGTCTGTTGCGCATCCAGTGGGAAACGCAGACGGACGACAACGGCCCCAAATGGCTGGACGCCACGCTGGAACTCATGGCAGTTCCGCTTTTTGAGACCATTCAGGATTTGCAGCGCGCCGCAAAAATCATGAGCGACGTCATGGATATCCCGATGGTACGGCACTTTATTGAAAAGCAGGGCAATATCCAGGAGATCATGCTCGGCTATTCGGATTCCAACAAGGATGGCGGCTACCTTACTTCCCACTGGGAGCTGTACCGCGCCGAGCAAAGCCTGGTGAATCTTTTTAACAGCAGGGGCGTGAGGCTGCGCTTTTTCCACGGGCGCGGCGGTACGGTGGGACGCGGCGGCGGCCCGACTTATGAAGCCATTCTGGCCCAGCCGCACGGCACGGTCAATGGCCAGATGCGGCTGACCGAGCAGGGCGAAATGATCGCCTTCAAGTATTCCCACGCCGAAATCGGCAGGCGCAATCTGGAACTTATCGTATCGGCCGCCCTGGAGGCCAGCCTCATGCCGGAGAAGCAGACCGGCGTGTATGGCAAGACCTTGCAGCGTTTTGAATCCGCCATGTCGGAATTATCCGATATCGCCTACCGCGCCTATCGCAACCTGGTATATGACACGCCGGGATTCCAGGACTATTTCTTCCAGTCCACGCCGATTTCAGAAATCGCCCAGTTGAATATCGGCTCGCGCCCTGCTTCCCGCAGCGCTAGCCGGAGGATTGAAGACCTGCGCGCCATCCCCTGGAGCTTCTCCTGGGGGCAGTGCCGCCTGCTCTTGCCCGGCTGGTTCGGTTTCGGCACGGCTGTCATGACCTGGCTTGACAGGCCTTCAGCCGATCTTCCACGCGATAAAAAACTGCGCCTGCTGCAAAGCATGTACCGCGACTGGCCTTTCTTCACTTCCATGCTCTCCAATATGGACATGGTGCTGACAAAGACCGACATGAATATCGCCGAGCGTTACGCGCAACTGGTGACTGACGAGAAATTAAGGAATACCGTCTTTACCGTGATACGCGAAGAATATGCGCGCACGCTGGCCGCCTTTGAGATTGTCACCGGCGAGAAGGAACGGCTGGTAAACAATCCGCATCTGGCCCGCTCGCTGAGGGACCGGTTTGCCTATATTGATCCGATTAATTACCTGCAAATCGAATTGCTGAAGCGTCACCGCGATCCCTATACCGCGCCTGAAAACACGGACGCGCGCGCGCATCGCGGCATTCACCTCTCAATTAACGGTATTTCCGCCGGTATGCGCAATACCGGTTAACCCGCAAGATGTTTTATGATTGAAAAAACTGTTACCCCCGCAACAGGCGTTTCTCCGGCAACGGAAGAACCGCAACCACGTCCGGAACCGCTTTATGTTGAGCGCGAGGATGCCGTTGCAACCATCGTCATTAACCAGCCGGAAAAACAGAATGTCATCACGCTTGCCATGTGGCAGGAATTGCCCGGCATAGTGGATGCGCTTTCCGGGGATGACAGTCTGCGCTGTGTGGTATTGCGCGGCACAGGGGAAGAGGCTTTTTCCGCAGGATGCGATATCAGCGAATTTGCCAATGTCCGCGCCAACCGGAAACAGAGCATTGTGTATGGTCATGCCATGCAGAAAGCGCTTGCCGCGTTTGAGCGTTGCCGCCATCCGCTGGTTGCCGTTTCGCGTGGCATTTGCCTGGGCGCCGGTGTTGAGCTTCTTTCCCTTTGCGATATCCGCATATGCTGTGAATCCGCTACTTTTGGCCTGACTGCCAAAACTCTGGGAATGGCGCTCTCCTATGCCGAACTGGAACCGCTTTTGCGCCTGCTGGGTCCGGATACGCTCCTGGAATTACTGCTGGAAGGACGCGTTTTTCCCGCTGCCGAGGCCAAAGAGAAAAAACTGGTGACCCGTGTTGTACCGGATGACATGCTGGCGGAGGAAACCGCACTGACCATACAGCGCATTATCAAGGGCGCACCGCTGGTCGCACGCTGGCACAAGCAGTTTGTCCGCCGTCTTTCGGTGCATCCGCACCCTGTAACGGCAAAGGAAAATCTGGAAAGTTTTGACAGTTTTGATACCGAGGATTACCGCAGCGGCTGTGCCGCCTTTCTGCTGCGCGATCATCCGGTATTCAAGGGGAAGTGACAGTGTAAACCACCCCTCTGGAAAACCCTATGCCTGAAATTCCCGTTTTTGCCCTTGCGCTATTTTAGGGAAGAATTACAAAAGCTCCGTGCCTGTTGATTGCAGATGTATCTTACATCCGCAACTTATCACTCCCTGTTTTCGTCTCTCAGATTATCACGTTCAGGCACTGTAATTTGCTGGATTCCGGCATCCTGTCAATAAGAAAAGCAATAGTATCTTTCAGGAAACCAGATAAAACTTCTTTTAACATTTCAGATGGATCAAAAGGCTTATCATGTGGGCAAAGCGTTCCCTACCTCCCTGCCAGAGTTCCTTATGTTTCGGGATCCCTTGATACACCAATTCCATATCGCTATTCTTTCTGGTCAAACATATAATGATTTTATTAATCAACCATGTTACATGGATTTATAATCTGTATATTTTCCCGCAGCCATGAGATCGCGCCCGGCGTTACCCCCCAGGCCATACGACAAGTGTCTGCACACAGAATAGCCTCATCTTCGCTGCCATGACTGTAATAAGGTGGCAGTTCATCAGGCATATTCTTTTTCCCGATCAAATAATCCGGCGTATAAGGATTTATTTTCAGGGCATCCCGCACACTGGCAGTGGCGACACTGCCTTTCCTGCCATGTTTACGAAAGTCAAGAAGGACTCTGCTGTAGGCCCATATAGCTGAAGCATCCTCATCGTATTGCTTATACAGGCTTTCCGCCTCCTCATCTCTCCCCTGAACAATCAAAAGCGGCAAAAGACCGTAACGCACCCCCTGATTGTCATTGGGGTTCAAGTCAAGCATTTTCCGGTACAGGCTTACAGCTTCATCAAAATCGTACGCGATATTCTCATACCAGCTTCCCAAAGCCTCGAGTGCCCGCATGTAGGGTCGCGTTTCAAGCCACCCCCAGAATTCGCCCCGCATACTCTCAAAGGCCTCTTCACCCAGCGCACGTTCGCCAGCCAAAACAGCCTTCTCAAGCACATCCCTTCGTCTGTTTGGCGCAACATATTCAGCCAAAAAGCTGTGCGCATCTGCACAATCTTCCGATAGTTTCAGCGCTTTCTTTGCCAGTGTGATGGCCTTGTTGTCGTTTGGCTCCTCCCAGGCTTCAAACATCAACATTTGAGCCTGCCCAAGTCTCTCGCGAGAAGAACTTTCATCAGAACTTCCTGATTTTGGGCGCACGGTTCGTTTTTTAGTGGGAAGTTTCTTCATCATGAGGCCGTTTTTGCAAAATATAATGTGAATGTACTCTATATATAACAGAGAAAAGTGCATTTCGTTACATACTCTACACCCTCATTTGGAAAAATCAGTGAGTAATATTACATCAGGAAACAGGCTACAGGCGGCAGAAAGCCTGTATTCTGCTATTATTTGACGGGTAACGGGTAACCGGCAAGCGGCACGCGCCGGACGAATGGCCGCAACGGCCTTTGATGCAGTCTTTTCTCACAGGATGGTCTGACATGAACGCACCGCTTTTCAATACTATCAATACCTTTACGCAACTGACCGAACACGCCAAAACCGCCTCGGCCTGGCAGATGCGCGATCTCTTCGCCAGCCAGGCCAACCGCTTTGGCGAACTTTCTGTTTCGGCGGCAGGGCTTTTTCTGGATTATTCCAAAAACCGCCTGAACCGGGAAACCCTTTCCCTGCTTCTGGCTCTGGCGCGGGAATGCCGGGTGGAGGAAAAGCGCGAAGCCATGTTCGCCGGGGAAATTTTCAACAACACTGAACATCGCGCAGTTCTGCATACGGCCCTGCGCGCACCCCGGAACGATACAGTGCTGTTTGAAGGTAAAAATGTCATGCCGGAAATCCATGCCGTACTGGATCAAATGGAAGCCTTTACCCGGCGCGTCCACAGCGGGGAATGGAAAGGCTGTACAGGACAACGCATTACGGATGTGGTCAAGATCGGCATCGGCGGCTCCGACCTGGGGCCCCGCATGGTATGTCAGGCCCTGCGCCCTTATCTGCGCGATGATATCCGGGTGCATTTTGTATCCAATGTGGACGGGCACGATATGGATGCGGCCCTGAAACCGCTCAAAAGAGAAACCACTCTTTTTATTGTGGCTTCAAAAACCTTTACCACTCTGGAAACCATGCTCAATGCCCACACGGCGCGCAACTGGTTTTTGCAAGGCGGCAGTGAAAGCGACCTGCCTAAACATTTTGTCGCCATCTCGACCAATGCCGAAGCGGTGACCGCTTTTGGCATCCACCCGGACAACATGTTCCCTTTCTGGGACTGGGTAGGCGGACGCTATTCCGTCTGGTCGGCTATCGGCTTGTCTGTCGCGCTGGCGATCGGTTACGATCATTTCACGGAATTCCTGGCGGGCGCACATGCCATGGATGTGCATTTCCGGCAGGCGAGGCCTGAAATCAATATGCCGATGCTCCTTGCGCTGGTCGGTATCTGGAACCGCAATTTCCTGGGTTATCCCTCTGTCTCCATAGCGCCTTACCTTCAGGATCTCGGAAACTTTCCCTCTTACCTTCAACAGCTTGAGATGGAAAGCAACGGCAAGCACGTAACCAGATCAGGCGCTGCCGTCACCTGGCACACCAGCCCTGTCGTCTGGGGCAATGTAGGCACCAACGGACAGCACGCCTATTTTCAGTTGTTGCATCAGGGAACTGACATTACGCCGATTGATTTCATCACAACGCTGAAACCTTCGCACAAGTTGCCCGGCCATCACGCCGCCCTGCTGGCAAATTGCTTTGCCCAGTCAGAGGCACTGATGCTTGGCAAGACGGCTGATGAAGCCCGTGCCGATATGCAGGCGCAGAAAATGGCTCCCGCCGATATTGAGCAACTGATCCCGCATCGCAGTTTCCCTGGTAACCGCCCGTCCAACACGATTCTGTTAAACAGCCTGCGACCGGAATCGCTGGGCGCGCTGGTGGCGCTCTATGAGCACAAGACCTTTGTCCAGGGCGCAATCTGGGATGTCAACAGCTTTGACCAATGGGGTGTAGAGCTGGGCAAGGTGCTTGCCAAAACGATTCTGGAAGAATTCGAGGCAAACACCTCCCATCCGCATGACGGCTCAACTACCGGGCTGATCGGGCTGGCGAAAGCCGCCCTGGAATAGAAAGAAAAGGGTACAAATCTGTACCCTTTTTCTTTTCCTGCAACTAATCCAATGCCCTGTCAGGGCTTTTTGGCTGGCGGTGCGGCTGGCGCGCCACCTGTTGGCGTTGTCGGCGCAGGTTTGGTGACCGGTATTGCCGGAGCTACTGGCGCAGCGGTTGTTGCGGGCTTGACTACAGGTGCGGCAGGCACAGCCTGTTTTTCCGCAGGAACAGCCGACACCGGGGTGGCTGGCGCTACGACGCCTGCCGGTTTGGCAGGCGTTGCCGGTGCAACAGGTACTACGGGCTGCGCCGGAGCAGGCTGGGATGCCGCAGGCTGTTTGGCGGCATCATCGGGCGCTGTTGTGGTGGAAGCCGCTGCCGGTGTTTCTCCCGGTTTTGCCGGTACCGGCGTTGCCGGTTCGGTTGAGTGGTAGCGCAACACGCCTGGCTCTTTCCATGTGCCATTCAGAGCTTCCGCTTTCGGGATGTAGATACGCATCACCATATAGAAGTCACCTGCGGAAGCAGGCAGCCAGTTTGCCACCAGCGAGCCGGACGGCAATGCCGGGATAACCTGTACCGGTTTGGGTGCTTCAGCAGCAGGCGCCGGTGCTGCACCGACAGGCGCAGCCTTGCCTGGAGCGGCAGGGGCGGCTGGTTGTGCAGGGGCGGCGGCAACCGGAACCGGAGCAGCCTGTGACGCAGCAGCAGGCGCGGCGGCAGGTGTTGCGGGTGCGGCAGCTTTACCCGGAGCCGTAACGGCTGGCGGCACGGCTGGCGCTGCAGCCTTGCCGGGAGTTGCTGGTGCGGCTGGTTGTGCAGACGCGGCGGCAGTGCCCGGAACCGTAGCAGCCTGTGGCGCAGCAGCAGGCGCGGCGGCAGGTGTTGCGGATGCGACAGGCGCCGGTGGCGGCGCTACAGGCAATGGTTCACTGCCCGGCGCGACTTTCTGGATGAAAACCGTCACGCTGCCATCAGTCGGATCCGACACCATTTTGGATGCCATGCTGCTGTTGATGTAATAACGTTTGATCGGGTTATCCACCAAAAGCTGGTCCGGCAGGTTATACAGCGTCAGCGACCAGAAAGCATTGGTCGGCGGCAGTTTGTCTTTTTCAAAGCGGATGGCGTAATAATGTGCGCCATTCAGCACCTTGAATTCGGAATCCAG
>JAISIS010000013.1 GCA_031261905.1 Burkholderiaceae bacterium | reverse complement strand
CTCATCCATAGGGCCATCATCCAGATAATAGCCGCCACGTCCGGAACCCGCTTTGGGCAGTGATCCGGACTTTCCCGCCGTCCCTGCAGGCGCTGCCACTCCGGGCGTCTTTTTGGCGTAGCCGCCGGATGACTTTGGTGCAGTCGAGCAACCTGCCAGCAACAGGCAAAGCAAAGCCAGCGTTGCCAGCATACCTTGATGAAAGCGTATTGATTTTCGCGTCATGTCCGCCTATTTTCTGCCAAACGGCATGGAGCCGTTTATATCCAGCCATATAAACCGCGCGTTTCTGCGTGGCATGCCGTATTGTAAACCAGACAGGCCTGACATAATCCTGCCTAAGTCTGCACCAGCTTCCGGTTTCGCTGAATACTCATCAGAATTCCTGCGCCAAAACCCAGCGTCACCATTGCAGTACCGCCATAGCTAATAAAAGGCAGCGGGACGCCAACCACCGGCAATCTCCCGCTCACCATTCCGATATTTCCAAAAGCATAGGTGAAAAACATCATGGTAATGGCACTGGCGAGAAGGCGTGAAAATATGGAGGAAGCCTGCAACGCAATCGTAATGCCGCGCCCTATCAGCAGCAAATAAAGCGCCAGCAGCACCAGATTACCGATCAGGCCAAACTCTTCGGCGAAAACGGCAAAAATAAAGTCCGTCGTTCGTTCAGGTATAAAATGCAGGTAGGCCTGAGTGCCATGCAGCCAGCCTTTGCCGGTTACGCCGCCTGAACCAATAGCGATCATCGACTGGATAATATGAAAACCTTTTCCAAGCGGATCGGATGACGGATCAATCAGCATCATCACCCGCTGCCGCTGGTAATCATGCAACATGGACCAAACCAGCGGCAAACTGGCGACCAACATTGCCCCCAGCGCGGCTATCGCTTTCCAGGACAAGCCTGCCAGAAAAATCACATAAAAACCGGAAGCCGTTACCAAAAGCGCGGTACCCAGATCAGGCTGCTTCATGATCAGTGCGGCAGGAACGCCCAGCAATACCATGGCAATCAGAAATTCACGCCAGCCCAGTTTGCCTTCGCGGCGCTGAAAAAACCATGCCAGCATCATGGGAACAGCGATTTTCATAATCTCGGAAGGCTGAATGATAATACCGATATTCAGCCAACGGCGCGCACCTTTCCTGATCAGACCAAACATCGCCACCGCCAGCAACAGTGCGACGCCAACACTGTACAACGGCACGACAAAGCGCATGAGTAACTGTGGCGGCACACTGGCGGCAATCCACATCACCACAAACCCCAGCAAAATATTGCGCAACTGGTCTTCCACCCGCCCCGGAAAATCAATTCCTGCAGAATACAACGTGATCAATCCGGTAGAGATCAGCAAAAAAATAATAAGCGCCAGCGGACCGTCCAGCACGGCCACATGCCTTTTGAGAAAATTAACAATCGTATTTCTGTCAGGGATTTTCATTGCGCCAATCCGTCAGCCACCGCTATTGTTATCCTGTTTACCTGCGCCACCGGATTCCTCAGGCAACACGGGCAGCAATTCCTGCTCTCTTCCCACCACTGGCTGCAGGCTCTCTTCATCCGACTCATCCGAGTCCTCCGCCTCTTCCGCAGCATCCATTGCGGGCACATAGGCAACTTCTTTCCTGACCGGACGTTTGCCCAGCAAGTGGTAATCCAGGGCCACCTTGGCTATCGGCGCAGCAGCCACCGCGCCAAACCCGCTATTTTCCACAATCAGCGCCAATGCGATAGTTGGCTTGTCCACCGGAGCAAACGCAATATAAAGCGCGTGATCACGATGTCTTTCGGCTACGCGGCTGGCAACATATTTCTCATTCTGTTTTATTCCGATAACCTGGGAAGTACCGGTTTTACCAGCGGATTCGTAACCTGCGCCCGCAAAAGTTCTTGCGGATGTCCCTTCTTTGGTCACCCCCAACATGGCGTGCTTGATGACATCAATATTTTCCTGTTTGAGGCTGACTTCCCGCGCTTCGGCCACTACCGGTTTTTTTTCTCTTGTCACACTGTTTTCAATCATATGCACAAGATGCGGTCTTCTCGTCTTCCCGTTATTGGCAAGCAATGCCGTCGCATAAGCCAGTTGCATCGGGGTAAAGGAATTGTACCCCTGCCCGATACCCAGCGAAATAGTTTCACCCGCGTACCATTTCCGCTGCTCCGGCGTTTTGAATGCGGTTCGCTTCCACTCTGTTGAAGGCAGCAAGCCCTTCCTCTCATGCGCAAGATCAATACCGGTCAGTTGGCCAAAACCAAACTGCCGCAAAAAATCATGCATGGTGTCAACGCCCAGGTCATTGGCAAGGATGTAGTAATACGTATCGCAGGAGTGCACAATGGATTTATACATATCAACCAGTCCGTGCCCGCCCACCTTGTCATCGCGAAAACGGTGGTTGCCGAAATAAAAATAGCCCGGGTCCGAAATAGCGGCTTCCGGCGTACGTTTTCCCAGTTCCAGCGCCGTCAGCGCCATGAAGGGCTTATAGGTTGAACCGGGCGGGTAAGCCCCGCGGATTGGCCGGTTGATCAGCGGATGATCCGGTGAATTATTGAGTTCATTCCAGTTTTGCTGGTCAATGCCTTCCACAAAGAGATTCGGATCAAATGTCGGCTTGGAAACATAAGCCAGAATCTCCCCGGTTTCAGGCTGTATGGCCACAAACGCGCCCCGCCGGTCGCCAAACGCCTCCTCGACAACTTTTTGCAACTCGATATCAATGGAAAGCAACAGGTTATTGCCCGATATCGGCGCACGTCTGGAAAGTGTCCGTATGGCTCTGCCGCCTGCGGATACCTCCATTTCCTCATATCCGGTAATGCCATGCAACTCCCGTTCGTAGCTTTTTTCCACACCTTCCTTGCCAATGGAATGAGTACCACTATAATTGGACTCATCCTCCTCGCTCAGATTATCAATATCTTTCTGGCTCATGCGACTGATGTATCCGAGCACATGCGAAGCCACATCGCCCATCGGATACTGCCTGAACAACCTTGCCTGTATCTCGACGCCGGGAAAACGGTAGCGTTGCACCACAAAACGCGCGACCTCTTCATCCGTCAAACGGCTTCGGATGATGATGTTCTCAAAACGTTTTGACTCCTCATACTGCTTTTTGAAACGTTTGCGGTC
>JAISIS010000183.1 GCA_031261905.1 Burkholderiaceae bacterium | reverse complement strand
GTATCGTCCGGAGCAACGGGAAGGCTTTCCTGCATCAGGATCGGGCCGGTATCCAGCCCTGCATCCATCTGCATAATTGTGATGCCGGTTTCACTGTCTCCGGCTTCTATTGCCCGCTGTATGGGCGCGGCTCCACGCCAGCGCGGCAGCAGGGAGGCGTGAATATTCAGGCAGCCCAGCCGCGGAATCTCAAGAACGGCGGCTGGCAGGATCAGGCCATAAGCCACTACCACCATGACATCCGGTTTTATTTGCTCAAGCTGGTCACAGGCCTCTTTCGCGGCTTCCGCGTGTGCGCCGTCAGTACGTAATGAGGCGGGCTGAAGTACCGGGATGGCGTGCGCCGCAGCCAGTTGTTTGACGGCGGAAGCCTGTAGCTGCATCCCGCGTCCGGCGGGACGATCCGGCTGCGTCAGCACCAGCGGCACATCAAACCCGGCCTGCAACAACGCGTTTAGCGCGGTGGCGGCAAAGGGAGGCGTACCGGCAAAAACAACCTTCATCGTTTTTTCCCCGATGTTTTGTTTTTCCCGCGTTTCTGCTCGCGTTCCTCCTTCAGCATCCGGTTTTTGATCCGGCTGCGCTTTAACGGGGAAAGATAATCAACAAACATGAAACCCTTCAGATGATCTATTTCATGCTGGATACAGACGGCCAGCAGGCCTTCGGCATTAATCTCGAAATGCCTGCCGTTAATATCCTGGGCGCGCACTTTCACGCGCGCTGGCCTTTCCACGGTTTCATAAATGCCGGGTACCGAAAGACATCCTTCATCATAAGGCGCTTTTTCCGCGCTGGCGGTGATGATTTCCGGATTAATGAATACCTGCAGCGAGTTGCGCGCCTCGGAAATATCCAGCACGATACTTTGCTCATGCACATCCACCTGCGGCGCGGCAAGACCGATGCCGGGCGCGTCATACATGGCTGCCGCCATATCATTGACGAGCGTTTTCAGGCGCTCGTCAAAAACGGCGACAGGCCGGGAAACCTGATTCAGTCGCGGATCAGGATAACGAAGAATGGATAGGCTTGACATACTTTCCTGCAAGGCGGCAACAGGCTGGGAGGCTTGCCCTGTCCGGCGATTGTCGGCAGAATTGGCGCAACATTTCAATCGTGCTTCCGGTATAGTGATGGGCCAGGCTGGTTATGCTGATGCGGCGTATTTGTTTACACAGCAAAAAAGTGTAACACAGCTGGCGCTTCTCTGCCGAACCGCAACGGCTTGATGCGCCGATGATTCAAACAGGAAAAAGCCTGATGCAAAAAACAGAGTGGGCGGCAGATGAACTGGCCGCGTGGACAAGATTGCTGACGACAGATGGCGTGGGTTCAGGAACCGCAAGAAACCTTCTGTCGGTGTTTGGTATGCCGCAGCATATCTTTACTGCTTCCCTTGCACAACTGGAAAAGGTCGTATCCGGAAAAATTGCCAGGGCGCTTGCCGCGCCGCAAACAGGGGAGCAAGAGGCGCAAATTGAAAAAACAGCCGCCTGGCTTGCACAGCCCGGCAACCATCTGCTGACGCTTGCGGATCCGGATTATCCGGCGATGCTTCTGGAAATACCTGACCCGCCGGTAATGCTGTATGCCAAAGGGCGAACAGAGTTGCTTTCGCGTCCCGCGCTGGCTGTTGTCGGCAGCCGGAACGCCACCCGCCAGGGCAGCCGGGATGCGGAAACCTTTGCACAGGCGCTTGGGCAGGCCGGTTTTACCATCATTTCCGGCATGGCGCTGGGGATTGATGCAGCAGCCCACCAGGGCGGTCTGGCCTCGCCTTCCTCCACCATTGCGGTAATCGGGACGGGCGCCGATATCGTATATCCCTCCCGCAATCACGCGCTGGCGCACAAAATAGCCGAATCGGGATGCATCATCAGCGAGTACCCGCTGGGCATGGCGGCACTGGCAAAGAATTTTCCCCGGCGCAACCGCATTATCAGCGGCCTCGCGCGCGGGGTGCTGGTTATTGAGGCTGCGGAGCAATCCGGTTCGCTGATCACGGCGCGCGTTGCCGCAGAACAGGGGCGGGAAGTCTTTGCAGTGCCGGGTTCCATTCACTCGCCCTTGTCGCGCGGTTGCCATCAACTCATCAGGCAAGGCGCGAAACTGGTTGAAACCGCGCAGGATATTCTGGAAGAATTGCCATGCCATGCGCAGGGGACGCTCCCGTTATCCGGAAAACCGGACAGCCGTGCGGCTGGTACGGATGCGCACGGAGAAACCGGGCAGGTGCTGGAGGCGCTGGGATTTGCGCCGGTTGATCTGGATACCTTGTGCGCCTCTTTGGGGAGGGAAGTTGCCGGATTGAGCACGATCCTGCTGGAAATGGAAATGAACGGACTGGTTGAACTGTTGCCGGGTGGTTTTTACCGCCGTCTGGCGAATTGAAATTTTTTTAAAACCGGACGCCCGAAAAGAGGGGGGCTGTATTCCGGTAGCGAATGGATTATTATGAATAACAAAAAGGAGAAACGCCACACTGCACAAACGCCATGTGGCTTACAGGCCCGGATGAGGCCAATCCAACCCACCGAAACAACTTATGAAAAAAACGCTCATCATTACTGAAAAACCTTCGGTCGCCAACGACATTGCAAAAAGCCTGGGCGGATTTACGAAGCACAACGATTATTTTGAATCGGATGAATATGTGCTGACCTCGGCGATCGGACATCTGGTTGAGATAGCGGAACCGGAAGAATATGAAGTCAAACGCGGCAAGTGGAGCTTTGCCCATTTACCGGTGATCCCGCCCAAATTTGATCTGCACCCTATCGCGCGTACCGAACCCCGCCTGAAGCTGTTAAGCCGCCTTATGAAGCGCAAGGACATTGACGGCATTATCAACGCCTGCGACGCGGGCCGTGAGGGCGAGCTGATTTTTCGCCTGATTACGCAATACGCTAAAGCCAGGCAGCCGGTCAAACGCCTGTGGCTTCAATCCATGACGCCTGCCGCCATCCGCGATGGCTTCACACATCTGCGCAGTGATGAAGACATGCAGCCGCTTGCCAACGCGGCGCGCAGCCGTTCGGAGGCGGACTGGCTGATCGGCATTAACGGCACGCGCGCCATGACAGCCTTCAATTCGCAGGAAGGCGGATTTTTCCTGACGACAGTGGGCCGCGTACAAACCCCGACCCTTTCCATCGTGGTCAGGCGGGAAGAAAAAATAAAGAATTTTATATCGCGGGATTACTGGGAAGTCCATGCGGAATTCATCTGCGCCCAGGGCGTTTATGAAGGGCGCTGGTTTGATCCCGGTTTCCGGAAAAACGAAGAGGATACCGAGCGCAGGGCAGAACGTTTATGGAGCAAGGCGGCTGCGGATTCCATTGTGATAGCCTGCCAGGGGCAAACCGGAAAAGTTACGGAAGATGCCCGTCCGACCACCTCTCTTTCTCCTGCGCTGTTTGATCTGACAAGCCTGCAACGTGAAGCCAATGCCCGTTTTGGTTTTTCCGCCAAAAATACCCTGGCGATTGCGCAGGCGCTGTATGAGCGGCATAAAGTCCTCACCTATCCGAGAACCGACTCCCGGCATTTGCCTGAAGATTATCTGCCCATGACGCATCAGATTCTGGATGGACTGGCGGGGAGCGCCCGTTTTGCGCCCCACGCCGCGCAAATTATAAAAAACCGGTGGCTCAAGCCCAACAAACGGGTATTCGACAATAAAAAAGTGTCGGATCACTTTGCCATTATCCCTACAACGCAGGCGCCCGGTAATTTATCCGAAGCCGAGCAGCGCCTGTATGACCTGGTAACCCGGCGTTTTATGGCCGTCTTTTTCCCGGCTGCCGAATTTATGGTTACCACGCGTTTTACGGAGGTTTCAGGCCACCAGTTCCGCAGCGAGGGGAGGGTCATGACCAATCCCGGCTGGCTGTCTGTCTATGGCAAGGAAAATCCTGCTGGCAAGGATGGCGAAAACAGCCGGATACTGGTTTCTGTTGCGCCTGACGAACGCGTCAGGGTCGAGACCGTGCGCGCGGAAGCACTGGCGACGCGGCCACCCGCACGCTATACGGAAGCTACCCTGCTGTCCGCTATGGAGGGCGCGGGCAAGCTGCTGGATGACGAATTGCGTGAGGCTATGGCGGGCAAGGGGCTTGGCACCCCGGCTACGCGTGCCGCCATCATTGAAGGTTTGCTGACGGAAAAATATCTGCTGAGGGAAGGACGCGAATTGCATCCAACCCCCAAAGCCTTTCAGTTAATGACGCTCCTGCATGGGCTGGGTGTTGAGGAACTGACCAAACCGGAATTGACCGGCGAATGGGAATACAAGCTGGCTCAGATGGAAAAGGGAGAAATCAGCCGGGAAGCGTTTATGCGTGAGATTGCGCAGATGACGCAGGCTATCGTCAAACGCGCGAAAGAATATGACGAAGACACCATTCCTGGCGACTACGCCACGCTGAAAACGCCATGTCCGCAATGCGGCGGCGTAATCAAGGAAAACTACCGCCGCTTTGCCTGTGTGGATTGCGATTTTTCCCTTCCCAAAACACCAGGCAGCCGCCAGTTTTCCGTTGAAGAAGTGGAAGAATTGCTGCAAAAAGGACAAATCGGGCCGTTGCAGGGTTTCCGTTCCAAAATGGGGCGCCCTTTCAACGCCATCCTGAAAATCGTCCATGACGAAGAGAAGAAACAATACAAGCTGGAATTTGATTTCGGTCAGCCTAAAGAGGACGAGAGCGATGATGCCGGGGTGGACTTCAGCGGTCAGACTCCGCTGGGACCTTGCCCGAAATGTGGTCATGGCGTGTTTGAGCTGCCATTGTCCTATGTCTGTGAAAAAACGGTATCCCGCCCAAAAACCTGCGATTTCCGCAGCGGACGCATCATCCTGCAACAGGAAATTGCGCCTGCCCAGATGAAAAAGCTGTTGAATGACGGTTCCACTGATCTGTTGCCGGGCTTTGTTTCGCAGCGGACAAGGCGGCCTTTCAAGGCTTACCTGGCATTGGGCAAGGATGGCAAGGTGGAATTCAAATTTGAGCCAAGGAAATCCGCAGCGGAAAAAGACGCAAAACCCGCAACGGCAAAAACCAGAGCCGCCGTAACCAAAACAACCACAAGCAAAACTGCCGCCGTGAAAAAGACGGCAGCGGTCAAACCCAAAGCTGCCGCAAAACCCAAAGCTGCCGCAAAACCAAAAGCCTCAGCCAGGCCGAAAGCAGCCGCCAAACCGGCAGCCGGAAAGCGCAAGACAAAAACCTGAAAACAGAAAAAACAAAAGGGCGCATCCGCCCTTTTGTCCTGATGAGGAAAAATCAGACATGTCCCACTATGGGGCCAGGCGCATAAGGTTTTTCCAGCGCCTCGATTTCTTCCCTTGAAAGAGAAACCGAAGCTGCGGCAATGGCTTCTTCCAGATGCGTCATTTTTGATGCGCCGACAATGGGTGCGGTAACACCCTTGTGCAACAGCCAGGCATAAGCCACCTGCGCGTTGGAAAGCCCTTTTTCCTGTGCAACGCGGGTCAGCGTATTGACGATTTTGAACGCCCCGTCGTTATAAAAATAGCGCAGCGCCATCTCATCCGTTTTTGCGCGCACCGTAGCGGACTGTCCGCCTTCATCCTTGTCCTCCGGCTTCCGGTTCCCGGCCAGAAAGCCCCGCGCCAGCGGGCTCCAGGGAATCAGCGCTACCCCCTGGTCCTTGCACAGCGGGATCATTTCGCGCTCTTCCTCGCGGTACATCAGGTTGTAATGGTTTTGCATGGACACAAAGCGTGTCCAGCCGTTTTCGCTGGCGGCCTGCTGCGCCTTGGCAAATTGCCATGCCCACATGCTTGATGCGCCGATATAGCGCACCTTGCCGGATTTCACCAGGTCGTGCAGCGCCTCCATGGTTTCCTCAATCGGCGTGGCGCGATCCCAGCGGTGGATCTGGTACAGATCGATATAGTCGGTTCCCAGGCGCTTGAGCGAGGCGTCAACCGCGCTGAAAATATGCTTGCGGGAAAGACCGTAGGTATTGGGCGGGAGGGCCGAACGCTTTGCCGAAGCGCCGTCATAGCTGACATCGGTTTCGGAGACATGAAAAAAAACCTTGGTGGCAATCACCACTTCCTCACGGCGGGTATATGCTTTCAGCAGTTTGCCGGTGAGCGTTTCCGAGAGACCGTTGGAATACATATTGGCGGTATCAAAGAAATTGATACCGGCTTCCACCGCGCGCCGGATGAAGGGGCGGGAAGCTTCCTCATCCAGTACCCAGGGCCGCCACTCAGGCGAGCCGTAAGTCATCATACCAAGACAGATGGGTGAAACGCGAAGACCGGTTGCTCCAAGGTTTACGTATCGCATCGGCTATTCCTTCTCCTGTATGTTGTTCATGTCGGGTGCGCCCGGCAATACGGGCCTCAGGTATTTTTTTTAATCAGCTTCTGTGGGTCAATATTCAGTTGCTTCAGTTTTCGGTAAAGATGGGTACGTTCCAGTCCGGCCTTTTCGGCAACGAGGGTGATGCTGCCGCCTTCCATCACCAGATGGTACTCAAAATAAATACGCTCGAACATATCGCGCGCCTCTCTTAGCGGGAGATTGAAGTTCAGTTGGGAATGCGGGGTGACAGGGGGAGCGGCGCGTTCATCCTTTGCGGCGTCTGCTGCCTGATTGGCTGCGGCGGCAGATGCGGGAGGTTGCGCCTCCACGAACGGCTGGGGCATGGAAAGCCTTCTTTCAGCGAGGGCGGAAAGCGCGTTTTCCACCGACTTCAGGAGTTTCTGAAGCGCGATCGGCTTTTCGAGAAAACCCATTGCGCCGTGGTGGGTTGCCTCAACGGCGGTATCAATGGATGCATGACCGGACATCATGATGACAGGCATATTCAGCAGATTTTCCCTGCGCCATTCTTTCAGCAGGGATATCCCGTCGGTGTCCGGCATCCAGATGTCAAGCAACACGAGATCGGGCGCCCTGGCTGCCCGCGATTCACGCGCCTGTTGCGCGTTTTCAGCCGTCAATACGTTATGCCCCTCATCAGAGAGGATTTCCGAGAGTAATTCCCGTATGCCTATTTCATCATCAACTACCAGGATATTTGCCATAATCGCTTGCCTTGCTTACCCTAATCCCCTTTTATACGCTGTTTTCATCCGGCGCCAACTTGAACAGTAACACCGAAACGCTGGCGCCACTGCCGTCCTGCCGGTTTCTCGCGTCAATTTGTCCCTGGTGTTCGTCAACAATCTTTTTCACAACCGCCAGACCAAGACCGGTTCCCCGTTCCTTTGTTGTTGTATAAGGCTCAAAAATCCGCGAAAGAATTTTTTGCGGAAATCCTGGACCATTATCCCTGACAGAGAGGCGAACTGCAATGCTGAGAGCATTGGCGGCATTATGATACGTGACTTTTTCCGTGACAATCTCCACTTGCGGCGGATTATTTTCGTCGTGGACGGATTCGGCAGTGGCATCAAGCGCATTCTGAAGCAGATTGTGTATCACCTGCCGCAACTGGGTTTCATCGCCCATAACCCAGGGCAGATCAGGATCCAGCCGGGTATGCACGGTATTGCGCGCGTCATCTCCCGTATAAAGATGAACAATATCACCCACCAGATTATTCAGGTCAAGCGGCGCAAGCTGCGCGGGCGGTGTGCGCGCGTAGTTGCGGAAATCATCCACCATGCGCTTCATGGCGGTTACCTGGCTGACTATCGTTTGCGTGCTCTTGTTAAGAAATTGCGCTTCAGGCTGCTCCAGCTTGTCTTCCAGTTTCATTTGCAGCCGTTCCGCGGAAAGCTGTATAGGCGTCAGCGGATTCTTGATTTCGTGCGCCAGACGGCGCGCCACCTCGCCCCAGGCCAGCGAGCGCTGTGCCGAGATAATATCGGTAATATCGTCAAAAACCACGATATAGCTGCTGTCTCCTTCGCCTGGCAGACGTGAGCCTCGCGCCAGCAGGATAACGTCGTGCGTTTCCTCGTCATCGGCAGGCAATTGCGGGATGGTAATCTGTTTTTGCCAGTACTGCCTGATCATATCCCCGCCGGAAGCCGCAGTCTTTGCGTTCAGTTCGGAAAAGCCCTGCCGGATGGCGGCGGCAAAAGTGCTGACGCTGGCGATATCCGACAGGGGTTGTCCAATGCATGAAACCAGATCCAGATGAAGGATGCGTACCACGGAAGCGTTACAACTGAGCAACCTGAAGGAGTTATCCAGCACAATCACACCGGCGGACATATTGCCCAGTACGGACTCAAGGTAACCTTTGGCGGCTTCCAGGTCGCTGCGGCTTTTTTCCGTTTGTTCCCTTGCCTCCGCCAACTGTAGCGTCATGTCGTTGAAAGACTGTATCAGGGAGCCTAATTCATCGGAGCTGCCTATTGAGCGGCGGGGTGACAAATTACCCTCGGCAACGGCCTTGGTACCCTGTGCCAGCAGCAGCAGGGGGCGCGTGAGGTAGGAGGCGATCTGGAAAGCCGCCGCCGTTGCGGCGAACACGGCCAGAAGGAGGGTCAGCGTGAGGGTGACGATATAGATTTTCCGCAGTCCCGCGCGTGACATGGAACGCACCTGGTATTCACTGTAGGCCGTCCTCAAGGCTTCGGCATCCACCGCCAGTGAAGTGGGTACCGGCTGTATCAACTGCAAAAAAAGCGGTTCCTTCTGGAAAGCGCCCTTGGTTGCCTGCGGGAGCAGGACAATGGCTCGCAAGCGAAGGGGGGTTTCATTCTTGTCGACGGTTTGGGGGTCATCTTCGCCCCCTTCAATGGCGGCATAGCGCAAGGTCGTGCTTGCCTGCTGCAACATGAGCGGGGAGGGTATGTCCGGTATCAGGTTCTGGTAATCAGCGCTGGAGGTAGCGACAATTTGCCTGTTCCCGGTCACTATCGTGGCCTCCAGGCGATTCTTGTCGTCACGCAGGTGGGAGAGCAGCAGCATCTGGCCGGAAAGGGGGAGTGTGGATAACTCGCCTGCCATTTGTTCCGCGCGCGTCCCCAGATCGGAAAGCGAAGACTCCAGGATGGTCTGGCCCAGTTTGACGCCTGAATCCAGCGCGACTTCCACGCGCACGTCAAACCAGGATTCAATTGAGCGGGAAACAAACTGGACCGAAACCGCATAGATGACAACACCAGGCAGGATACCCATCAGGGTGAGCAGCAGTGCCAGGCGCGCCATCAGCCGGATACCGAAACGTCCACGCCGGTATCGCCGGAAAAGGCGTATCAGCATCAGCACAACCAGGATCAGCAGCGCGATGCCGACCACGATATTCATGCCTAAAAGCCAGGAATAGTGCTGTTCAAAGAAGGTGGTATTGCCCGCTGCCGATGCCAGGAGAAACAGCAGGATGCCCATTATGGCCCCGCCAATAATCAGGATGGAGCGAAACGTTCTCGACACGATACAGGCCCTTTATGCCGTGAATGAAAAACGTTTCCAGTCGGAGGAAAGCCGCCAGCTGCTGTTATTGATGACGTTTATCTGGAATGGTTTTGGCAGGTATGACATATCCAGCCGGATGCGGATAGCGGCGAAATAGGTTTCGCCTTCCGCCAGGAGGCCTTTTTCCGCGAATATCCACCGCTGCGGATGGCGCACCAAGTTGAGCGCCTCTTCCAGCGTGGCGAGGTTCTGCTGCAGGTTCCCTGCTACAGAAACACTGTACTGGCGCGTCAGCACATTGTAGGCAATACGGATAGTGCGTGAATTTTCCACCGGTTTTTCATCAAGCCAGTACCACCTGGGGCGGGATATCTCCAGCTCCGTGGTGAAATACAGTGGGATACCGTGCAGCAAAACATCTTCCAGCCCGCGCGGCAACTCCAGGGAAAAGTTTGCGGCAAGCTGGTAGCCCTCATCGGAAAGCTCTATTTTGGCCAGGTCAACGGCGACAGTCGTGCTTGCCAGCGCACCCGCCGGGAAGTTAAGCCAAAGGGCCAGCAAAGAGCAGGCCAGCAAATGAAAAAAACGTCGCATCAGTCAATAACCAAAGACCGGCCCGGCTGAGAGTGTGAAGCGTCATGAAGGCGGTTTTTGAAAAAGCGCGTAAAAAAGCCCGTCATGATTGACCTCCCGGCCTGTTGTCGGCAGTAATTGGCCCGGAGCTGAAAGGCGCGCAGCATGATTCCTTTCGGCAAAGGCGGCTGCCTGTTTTTCCGATTCTTCGGGCCAGATTGAACAAGTTACAAAAAGCAATTTACCATCCGGACGCAACATCCGCCACAAATTATCAAGAATTTGTGCCGAAAGTGTTGTAAGTTGGTCTGTATCCGTCTTTCTGCGCAACCAGCGAATGTCCGGATGGCGGCGCACAATGCCTGATGCGGTGCAGGGAACATCCGCCAGAATGCGGTCATACAGGACACCGTCCCACCAGTCCTGTTTTGCGGCATCGCCCTGCCGGATATCGGCATGAAGACGCAGGCGGCGCATATTTTCCTCAATACGGCGCAGCCGTTCGGCGTCATTATCCAGCGCCAGCACCCGCACATCCGCCGTTTCCAGCAGGTGGCCGGTTTTACCGCCCGGTGCGGCGCAGGCGTCCAGCACCCGCATCCCGTCATGCAGGTCAAGCAGAGGTGCGGCATATTGCGCCGCCGCGTCCTGCACGGAAACCAGCCCTTCGGCAAAGCCCGGAATCCGGGAAACCGGGACGGGGTTTGCCAGCATGACGGCATCCGGGCCAATTTGCAGCGCTTCCATACCGGCTGCTTTCAGGCGCGCCAGGCAGGCGTCGACATCGGATTGCCGCCGGTTGACGCGCAACGTCAACGGGGGCATTTTATTGCCTGCCATCAGCAGTGTCGTCCAGTCTTTTGGCCATGCCGCCTGCGCCGCCTCTATCCACCACACAGGATAATTCCAGACTGCTTCCGGTGTGTTCCGCGCGGCCTGAAGCAGGCTGTCCTGTTCGCGGAGAAAACGCCGCAGCACCGCGTTGACCAGCCCTTTGGCGCGCGAAAGCGCGGGATCGGATGCTGCTGCCGTGACACTCTGGTTCACCAGGGTATAAGGTTCGTAAGGCATTTTCCCGTCATCTTCAACGTCAGTCAAAAGCGTCAGCGCGCAAATCAGCAACGCGTTCAACAGCGCCGGTTCGGGTATCTGGCGCGTCATCATGCGCAAGAGGGCGCGGACAAGCCCCAGACGCCGCATGGCACGGTAGGCAATATCCTGTATGGCGCCGGCCGCCTGGGGGTGCATGGCGGGATGCGCATGAACCTGCGCGAGCGCGGCAGGCAGGGCCACACCGCCTGCCACCTGCGCAACAGCGTGTGCCGCGCCCAGCAGTGCAAAGCCTAGCGAAGCCGGAGGCAACGCGGAAGAAAATAATGTGGCGCGTTTTTTTCCGGACACCCTTTTACTCCTTAACGCGGCGTTCAGGGCGGATAACCAGGTCAGGGCAGCGGATTATCCAGGCCATCCTGAACCTGTTCCGCAGCGCGGATGACGGCACGCGCCTTGTTTTCCGTTTCCTGCCATTCGGACAGTGGTTTGGAATCCGCCACCACGCCCGCACCAGCCTGCACATACAGCATATCCTGATAAATCACGCCAGTGCGGATGGCAATGGCCAGATCCATTTCCCCGCCAAAGGAAAGGTAACCGCAGGCGCCGCCATAGACGCCCCGCTTGACCGGTTCCAGTTCGTCAATGATTTCCATGGCGCGCACCTTGGGCGCTCCGGAAAGCGTCCCGGCGGGAAAGGTGGCTTTCAGCACGTCCAGGCTGGAAAGGCCCGGCTGAAGAATACCTTCGACATGGGAAACAATGTGCTGAACGTGGGAATACTTTTCTATCGCCATCTTTTCCGTAACCTGCACACTGCCGATTTTTGCGATACGGCCAATATCATTGCGCGCCAGGTCAATCAGCATCACATGCTCGGCAATTTCCTTTTCATCGGCCAGCAGGTCCGCCGCCAGTTCCTCATCCTTTTCCGGCGTCTGCCCGCGGGGGCGCGTACCGGCCAGCGGGCGCACAATCACTCGTGTTTCATCCCCGGCTTTTTCCTGCCGCACCAGAATTTCCGGAGAAGAACCGACAATGTGCATATCGCCCAGATTGTAGTAATAAAGATATGGCGAAGGATTCAGCGAGCGCAGGGAGCGGTACAGGGAAAGCGGAGAGTCCGTGTACGGTTTTTTAAGGCGTTGCCCCAGCACCACCTGCATACACTCGCCATTGCGGATATGTTCGCGGGCCTTTTCGATCATGTCCAGGAAATCCGGCTGGGCAAATTCGCGGATAACCTCGGTGCGTCTGACAGGCCCTG
>JAISIS010000059.1 GCA_031261905.1 Burkholderiaceae bacterium | reverse complement strand
ATTGCATGTTGTAACCATATGCGTTACACTATAATTATGAATATGACAAGACACATGGCACGCAAGCCTACACATCCGGGTGAGCTGATCAAGGCGGATTATATGGAGCCTTTACGCCTGACGGTAACTGCGCTGGCGGAAAGGCTTGGTGTTTCCCGCAAAACCCTGTCAGCCATTCTGAACCAGAGGGCTTCTGTTACGCCGGACATGGCGTTACGCCTTTCCCGCGCATTTTCCACCAGTGCTGAATTGTGGTTGAACCTGCAAAGGAATTATGATCTCTGGTGCGCTGAACATGAAAACGCCGCGTGGAGAAATGTACAACCCATCCCTATTCCAGTAATGACCGCATCGTAACGCTCACGATTTCCCTTTCAGGCTACAACCAAAGAAAAAACCATGACCATTATCAGGCAAGACGACCTTATTGAATCCATTGCAGCCGCCCTGCAATATATCAGCTACTATCACCCGCTGGATTATATCCGCCAGCTCGCCAGGGCCTGGGAGATGGAGGAAAGCCCGGCAGCGAAGGATGCCATTGAACAAATCCTGATGAACTCGAAGATGTGCGCGGAAGGGAAACGCCCCCTTTGCCAGGATACGGGTATTGTGAATGTCTTTCTCAGGATAGGCATGGATGTGCAATGGGAAGGCTTTACCGGTTCGATTGCCGATGCGATCAATGAAGGCGTACGGCGCGCGTACACCCTGCCGGACAACAAGCTGCGCGCCTCGGTGGTGGCTGATCCGCAATTTGAACGCAAGAATACCCGTGACAATACGCCCGCCGTTATCTCAATGGAGGTGGCGCCGGGCAATACGGTTGACGTGCATGTCTCGGCAAAAGGAGGCGGCTCGGAAAACAAGGCGGCGCTGGTGATGCTGAATCCTTCCGATTCGGTGGTGGACTGTGTGCTGGAACAGGTGGCACATATGGGCGCGGGATGGTGCCCGCCCGGTATTCTGGGCATCGGCATCGGCGGCACGGCGGAAAAAGCGGTTCTGATGGCCAAGGAAGCGCTGATGGAAGATATTGACATGTTTGAGCTGAAGCAGCGCGGCCCGCAAAATCCGCTGGAAGCCCTGCGCATCGAGCTGTGCGACAAGGTCAACGAGCTGGGTATCGGCGCGCAGGGGCTGGGCGGGCTGACGACGGTGCTGGATGTCAAAATCAATATGTACCCTTCTCATGCCGCTTCCAAACCGGTGGCGATTATCCCGAATTGTGCGGCCACCCGCCACGCGCATTTTGTGCTGGATGGCAGCGGCCCGGCCTGGCTGACGCCGCCCGCCCTTTCCGAATGGCCTGCTGTGAAATGGGAGCCGGATACTGAAAAATCGCTACGTGTGAATCTGGATACGCTGACGAAGGAGGAAGTGGCTTCCTGGAAGCCAGGCCAGACGCTGCTTTTGAACGGCAAGATGCTCACAGGCCGGGATGCCGCCCACAAGCGTATTCAGGATATGCTGGCAAAAGGGGAAAAGCTGCCGGTGGATTTTACGAACCGGGTTATCTACTATGTGGGGCCGGTGGATCCTGTCCGTGATGAGGCGGTTGGCCCGGCAGGCCCGACAACCGCGACCCGTATGGATAAATTTACCGATACCATGCTGGAGCAGGCCGGACTGATCGCCATGATCGGCAAGGGCGAGCGCGGCCCGGCGGCCATTGAATCCATCCGCAAACACGGCTCCGCCTATCTGATGGCGGTTGGCGGCGCGGCCTACCTGGTATCACAGGCCATCAAAAGCGCTAAAGTGGTGGGTTTTGAAGACCTGGGCATGGAAGCCATCTACGAATTTGATGTGGTTGACATGCCGGTGACGGTGGCTGTGGATTCCACTGGTATTTCGGTACATGAAACCGGCCCGAAGATCTGGCACGAACATATTGTCAGCCTGAAGGATGGCAGGATACCGGTCAGCGGCACGCCATCCCGTAACCGCACATAACAGGAACTTTTATGAACCCCGCCGCCCCTGCCGGATATCCCATCGGGATCTTCGATTCCGGGATTGGCGGGCTTTCGGTGTTGCGGCATATCCGCGAGCAGCTTCCTGCCGAGAATCTGCTCTACTTTGCCGATTCGGGTTTTGCGCCATATGGCGACAAGCCGGAAGCCGTTGTTATCCGGCGCGCCATGGAAATTACGCGCCACCTGCTTGCCAATGACTGCAAGGCCTTGGTGGTGGCCTGCAATACAGCCACGGCGGCGGCCATTCATCTTTTGCGGGAAGCCTGGCCTGATATGCCCATTGTAGGCATTGAACCGGGCCTGAAACCTGCCGCAGCTATTACGAAAAGCCGTGTTGTCGGCGTACTGGCAACAGAGCGCACTCTCGCCAGCGGCAAATTCCGGCGTCTGCACCACGAGATCAGCGAGCAGACCGGGGTTAATTTTGTGATGCAGGCCTGCCCCGGCCTGGCTGATATGGTGGAAAGGAATGAACGCCATACCGCCCGCGCTGACCAGCTTGTTCGCCGCTACATACAGCCTCTGCTGGAGCAGGACGCCGATACGATTGTGCTGGGCTGCACGCACTATCCTTTCCTGCGGCAGACGATTGAGGCGGCGCTTGAGGCATCCGCAGCCGGGCCGGTAAATATCGTGGATACGGGCATTGCCGTCACCCGCCAGCTTGCCCGCCTGCTTGAGCAGCGCGGCCTGCAACGCCCGGACGCCAAAGGGCCGGGAGAGGTGCGCGCCATAACAACCGGCGACCCCGCGCTTTTAACGGAGCAATTTGGGCAACTTTTGCACATACGCCCGGAAATTACGGGCATAATAACCGGGCATACCGATCCGGGGACTCTCGCCCTGATACATTGTGGCACACTGAAAGGAACCTTCTCATGAAACGCCTCTCCTGCATTCTTGTCCTTTTGCTTGCCGCCTGCGGCACGTTGCCCGACTCCGGCAAATCTTCTTCCGGGGAAAGCGACCGCACCAGCGCCAGCAGCGGCTTTAACTACATCTGCGACAGCGGTGCGCGGATCAACATCAATTATCAGGAAAACGGGCTGCTTTTACGCTACAAGGGTAAAACGCACCGTCTGAAAGCGGCTGTTTCCGCCAGTGGAGCGCGATATGCCGGTGATGGCCTTGTATGGTGGAACAAGGGCAAGGAAAATACGCTGTTCAAGCTGACAGGCACGGATGATACGGGCGATGCGCTGGAAAGCTGCAAGGAGGTAAAGCGCAAGAAGCAGGCGACCCGCTAAATAACCGCGCCGCCTTCTTTGACATTGTCCATATCCGACAGGCCCATATCCCTGGATGTCATCAACTCTTCAATATCCACCAGGATCAGCATACGGTCTTCCAGCGCGCCAAGCCCGATGAGCTTGTCGGTATCCATCAGCGTACCCATGGCAGGCGCGGGGCGGATTTGCTCTGGCGTGAGCGCCATGACATCGGATACCGAATCCACCACTATGCCGACAACCCTCTCGTTGATGTTGAGGATGATGGTTACCGTCAGGTGATCGTACTTCGGCTCACCCAGATTGAACTTGATGCGCAGATCAATGATGGGAACGATAGCGCCGCGCAGATTGGAAAGGCCCAGTA
>JAISIS010000054.1 GCA_031261905.1 Burkholderiaceae bacterium | reverse complement strand
AGAGGAGGGCGAGCGGGCACCTGGTCACCATTTAAAAACCAGGCGTTCAGAATGATATGGATTGCCACTTTATGCTCCAATATCGGCTCGTGGATGCACGAAGTCGGGGCAGGGTGGCTGATGACATCCCTTGCGCCTGATCCGCTCATGGTCTCACTGGTGCAGGCAGCCACGACCATCCCCTTTTTCCTTCTGGCGATTCCTGCCGGTGCGCTGGCGGATATTATTGACCGCCGAAAATACCTGATCGCCACACAGATATGGATGGCGGGAAGCGCCGCTATCTTGGGGACGCTGACACTGATGGGTCTTACCACAGCCTGGATATTGCTGATACTGACCTTTTGCCTGGGTGTCGGCGCGGCCATGATGATGCCCGCCTGGGGCGCGATTGTGCCTGAACTGGTCGAACGTGACGAACTTCCGTCCGCCATTGCGCTCAACACCATTGCCATGAATTCGGCGCGCGCTATCGGTCCTGCGCTGGCCGGTATGATTATTGTGGCTACGGGTCCCGGCGCCGTATTTATTCTGAACGCCATTTCTTTCTTTGCAGTGGTTTTTGCCATCGTGAAATGGCGGCGCACGCCCGGAACCAGTCATCTCCCGCAGGAACAATTCAAGGGCGCCATCCGGGCGGGCCTGCGATATGCCAGGCATTCTCCCGAATTGCGCGCGGTACTGGCAAGAGGCGCGGCTTTTTTCACCTTTGCCAGCGCGCCCTGGGCGTTGCTTCCGCTGATTGTCCGGCAGCAATTGAGAGGCGGCCCGGGTGATTACGGTTTCATGCTGGCCTGTATCGGCATAGGCGCCATTCTGGGCGCGCTGGCGCTGCCCCGTGTACATGGGCGCATGAGCCGCGATCTCATCGTTGCCGTTGCCACATCCGCCTATGCGTTTGCCATGCTGGGGCTTGCCTATAGCTCCAATATGTTTATCGCGGCCCCGGCCATGCTGGTGGTAGGGGTTTCCTGGATGACGGTTTTCTCTTCCCTGACAACAGCGGCACAGACCGCCTTGCCAGGATGGGTGAGGGCGCGCGGCCTGGCGCTGCACTGGGTGATTTATACCAGCGGTTTTGCCGTAGGCAGCGTGATCTGGGGGGAAATAGCTTCAGTCATCAATATTCCGACAGCACTTATCTTTGCCGCCATCGGTGCTTTTGCGGGCATCATTGCCGCATGGCCTTTCGAGATCGGGCGGCATGATGTGATTGATCTTTCGCCTTCGCTGGATTGGCCGCCGCCGCTGGAAGCCGATCCGCATGAAATGGACAGAGGTCCGATCATGATCAGCATTGAATATGAAATTGATGTGCGAAGCCAACGTGAATTTGTACGGGCATTGCAGGAGTTGCAACATGCCCGGCAGCGCAACGGCGCTTATATGTGGGAAGTGTTGTGCGACATCAACCGGCCCGGCATCATGGTCGAAATCTTCATGGTTGAATCACTGGTTGAATATCTCCGGCAACGGGAGCACACGACAGTGGCAGACAAGTTGATAAGAGACATTGTTCAGCAATTCCACATCGGCCAGGAGCCGCCCAGAATTACGCGCCTTTTGGGCTTGACCCGGCGCAAGCGGGTAAGGCTGTATTGAGTGAATCAGGTACAATGACGTAATACGCTGGAGTCTTGCGTGATCAGACCGGCATTTTATTAATAAAAAGGTTTTGAAATATCTTTTAACGCTTTGAATAACAAGGGTAATATATATTTCTGGCATAAGCCGGTGTGGGAGCAACTGGCGCGAATGCGGGAGAGCTTTCCTCACGCCGTTTTGCTGCATGGCCCGGCGGGCGGCGGCAAAAGCGCGTTTGCCGAATACCTGGCCAAATCGCTCTTGTGCGAAAATCGCGGACAGGATGGTCACGCCTGTCTGGCCTGCGCTTCATGCAACTGGTTTGACCAGTACTCGCATCCGGACTACCGCCGCATCATACCGGCAGCGCTGCTTGCGGAAAAAAACGCGGATGAGGATGGAGGCGAAGGTGCCGGTGATGATGAAGAGCAGAGCGCAACCCGCTCGCGGGAGCCTTCCAGAAGGATCGGCATTGACCAGATCCGGGAACTGACCGAAATCATCAATCTTTCCACTCACAGAGGCGGGCAACGCCTGATTTGCCTGTGGCCCACTGAAATGCTGACGACAGAATCTTCCAACGCGCTGCTAAAGATGCTGGAAGAGCCGCCGCCTGGCGTGATATTTATCCTGGTAACCAGCAATATCAACGCCTTGTTGCCGACCATTTTGTCACGTTGCCGCAAGCTGCCCATGCCTTTGCCTGCCTTTCAGGAAGCGCTGGCCTGGCTGGAGGAGCAAGGCGTAAAGGATGCCGAAGCCTGGCTGGCCGGGCAGGGTGGCGCGCCTGTAGCGGCCCTTGAGGCGGCGCAGGGCGGCAGCCGGGAAGAAATGGAGGCCTTTCTGGCTGCGCTGGCTTCCCCTGGCGTGGATATGGCGCTGAAAACAGCCGAGCGCCTCCAGCGTTTTCCGGCGCGTCATATTATCGCCTGGATGCAGCGCTGGCTTTATGATCTTCTGGCGTTGCGCATGAGTGGCCGCCAGCGCTATTTTCCGGGTTGGCGCAAGGCGCTGGAAGCACAGGCCGCGCGCGCCGACCTTAACGCCTTGCTCCGCATGATCAAAAGAACCGCCGACAGAAGCCGGGTGGCGGAACACCCGCTTGTCCCGAGGCTGCTGATAGAAGATATCCTTCTGGATTACGCCAGCCTTTTTTAAACCGAGAAAGTAACCATGTACATTGATTCACATTGCCATATCCATTTTCCCGCGTTGGCAAAACGCCTGCCGGAAGTGCTTTCCAACATGAAGAAAAACAGCGTATCCCACGCGCTGGTTGTTTCCATCAGCCTGAATGACATTCCTGATGTGCTGAGACTGGCGGAGCGGCATGAACACCTCTATGCCGCCGTTGGCGTTCACCCCGGCAGGAAAGAGAGCAAGCAGCCGGACGTCAAAACGTTGGTGGAATACGCAAAGCATCCAAAAGTTGTCGCCATCGGTGAAACCGGCCTGGATTATTTTCACGTCAAAGGTGACCGTGAATGGCAATTTGAGCGTTTCCGCACGCATATCCGCGCTTCGCGGGAGTGTGGCAAGCCTCTGATTATCCACGCGCGCGAGGCCGCCGATGATGTGATCAAAGTGTTGAGGGAAGAGGGTGCAGGAACGAACGCAGGTGGTTTTGGCGGCATCATGCATTGCTTCAACGAAACCATGCCTATTGCCAGGGCAGCCATGGAGATGGGCTTTTACATTTCTTTTTCGGGTGTCGTCACCTATCCCAATGCCAGGGAGCTTCAGCATGTGGCCCGTCTGATTCCGCTGG
>JAISIS010000133.1 GCA_031261905.1 Burkholderiaceae bacterium | reverse complement strand
CTTAAGCCCAAACGCGGCTTCCGTATTCGCCGCGGACGCCGTAACCGCGGAAGCAACGCCAGGGAAGTGTGGTATCTATAGGCAGATCTATTAATCCTTCCGGAACTCATCATGATAGGCCGCATTCACGGCATCCTGCTCCAGAAAACCCCGCCCACCATTCTGGTGGATTGTCATGGCGTGGGTTATGAAATTGATGTGCCGATGGGCACCTTTTACAACCTGCCCTCCATTGGCGAACAAGTAACCCTTTTTACCCACCTTTCCGTGCGGGAAGACGCCCACCTGCTGTACGGATTCGGCAGCCTGGATGAACACGCCCTGTTTCGCCAGTTGATCCGCATCTCCGGCATTGGCGCGCGAACGGCCCTCTCCCTGCTTTCCGGCATGTCGGCGGCGGAAATCATCCAGGCGGTCACCCTGCAGGATACCGCGCGTTTTTCACGCATTCCGGGTATCGGCAAAAAAACCGCAGAGCGGCTGCTATTGGAACTGAAAGGTAAACTGGGCGCGGATTTAGGCATAAGCCAAAGCGAAGCACCCGGCGGCGACAATCTGGCCGATATCCTCAACGCCCTGCTTGCGCTGGGATATTCCTCCAAGGAGGCCAATGCCGCCCTCAAGCAAATCCCGGCAGACAGCGCGGTTTCGGACGGCATCAAACTTGCGCTCAAGGCGCTCTCAAAAGGATAATCACGGCATGGCGCCAGCAAGAGAACCCGCATGAGCATACAGACTGACGATTTCAGCGAAAAGCGCATTATCTCGCCCTCACCCGCTTCTCCCAATGAAGAAGCCATTGAACGCGCCTTGCGCCCGAAGCATCTGGACGAGTATGTCGGCCAGCACAAGACGCGCGAACAGCTTGAGATATTTATAGCCGCTGCAAGGAAGCGCAAGGAAGCGCTGGACCACACCCTGCTTTTTGGCCCGCCCGGCCTGGGCAAGACTACGCTGGCCCACATTATCGCGCGGGAGATGGGCGTTAATCTGCGCCAGACTTCCGGGCCGGTGCTGGAAAGGCCCGGCGATCTGGCGGCGCTTCTCACCAATCTTGAAGCCAATGACGTACTGTTCATTGATGAAATTCACCGCATGTCACCGGTGGTGGAAGAAATTCTGTATCCGGCGCTGGAGGATTACCAGATTGATATCCTCATAGGCGAAGGCCCTGCCGCACGCTCAGTAAAGCTGGATTTGCAACCCTTTACCCTAGTGGGCGCGACAACCCGCGCGGGAATGCTCACCAATCCCCTGCGGGATCGCTTTGGCGTGGTCGCCCGCCTGGAGTTTTACAATGCCGAAGACCTGACCAAAATTGTGATGCGCAGCGCCAGCCTGTTAAACACTCCCATCAAGCAGGACGGCGCGCAGGAAATCGCACGGCGCGCGCGCGGCACGCCCCGCATCGCCAACCGCCTGCTCCGGCGCGTGAGAGACTATGCCGAGGTAAAAGGAACAGGTGAAATAACCCGCAATATGGCCGATGACGCTCTTAAAATGCTGGATGTGGATCCGGTCGGCTTTGATGTGATGGATCGCAAGCTACTGGAAGCCGTGCTCTTCAAATTCGGCGGCGGCCCGGTGGGCCTCGGCAATCTGGCGGCTGCCATAGGTGAAGAAGTGGACACTATTGAAGATGTGCTGGAACCTTACCTGATCCAGCAGGGCTATCTCCAGCGCACCCCGCGCGGGCGGATGGCCACCGCATCCACCTACCGCCACTTCGGCCTCACGCCACCTTCTTCCGGCCCCAACGCGGAACTGTGGGATGCCGCACCGGAGCGTCCTGCGTGAGTAACAAACCTCCTGTTGATGTCGCTGTCGGCATACTGATGCGTGAAGACGGGGATGTGTTGCTGGGCCAGCGCCCGGAAGGCAAGCCTTATCCGGGATACTGGGAATTCCCCGGCGGCAAGGTCGAGCCTGGCGAAAGCATCGAAGCCGCCCTTAAACGTGAATTTGTCGAGGAACTGGGTATTACGCTGCTCTCGCAGGAATCCTGGTGCTGCGTGGATCATGTCTATCCCCACGCCCATGTACGCCTGCATTTTTTCATCTGCACCCGCTGGCAGGGCGAACCGACAAGCCGCGAAGGACAGGCGTTGCGCTGGCAGGGTCGCATTCAGGTGGAACCGCTCCTTCCCGCCACCATTCCCTTGCTGGCCTGGCTGGACAAGCGCCGTTTCGGCGACGTCTGATAATATAAGTTGTCCGCGCTGTTGCCGCCCGGAGGCAAATCATGGATAATGCACGGGCGTTGCCGGAGTGGCGAAATTGGTAGACGCACGGGACTCAAAATCCCGCGGGGGCGACCTCGTGTCGGTTCGACTCCGACCTCCGGCACCAAAAAATAATTTCACAGCATTGCATAACATTTCAAAACCCACGTAAATCAGTTACTTACGTGGGTTTTTTGTTTTCATGAGCTTGCAGAACCTTGCTTGACATTGCATTTTCTTGATGGTATCTATGATGGTATTTCCATATACCATCAAAATTTATACCATCAAAAGGAAGCGTTATGAGCGGCAATAAAGACGTAGTTTACAGGCAGGCAAAACCAAAAGAAAAAAGCTACCGTATCAGTGATGGCGGCTGGCTGTACATGGAAGTAACGCCATCAGGTGGAAAGTATTGGCGGCTGAATTATCGTTTTGACGGGAAGCAAAAGACGCTGGCATTAGGGGTGTACCCCATCATTTCCCTTGCAGACGCCCGGCAACGCCGTGACGAAGCCAAGAAGCTGCTGGCTAATGGCATTGACCCATCACAGCACAAGAAAGACCAGAAGGTCGCCAAACAGGCACAGGCAGAAGAGGATAAAAATACCTTTGAGTTTGTCGCAAGGGAATGGCTTGAGCGGAGGCGGGATTCCGTTACCCCCAAAACGTTGAAAAATAACCAAACTTCACTAGAGCGATACATTTTCCCTGAAATAGGCGCAAAACCACTTGCCACGCTGAATATCGCCCCGCCCTTTTTAGCCGCACTACGCTGTGCGGAAAGTGCTGGTAAATATTATTTAGCCAGCCGCTTGCGCGGCATCTGTGGACAAATTATGCGCTATGCCGTTGCGACAGGGCGGGCAGAACGCGATCCCCTTGTTGACTTGGTGGACGCACTTAAGCCCCACCAGACGCAACACCGCCCCGCAATTACCGAACCGGAAAAACTTAGGCAGCTTAGAAAATGCCAGGCTACGGATTTTTTTGCTGACGGGCGTTCACTGCCGTATAGGCAGCTTAGAAAAGCGTAACCGCTCCCGTGTTCGCCGCCGACAAGTTCACTGCCGTATAGGCAGCTTAGAAATCCAGTTCCCTGATAACAAGCGTGTCTTCCATGTTCACTGCCGTATAGGCAGCTTAGAAATGAGGGTATCGGCTTCGCCCATATAGCCCATGGTTCACTGCCGTATAGGCAG
>JAISIS010000123.1 GCA_031261905.1 Burkholderiaceae bacterium | reverse complement strand
AAACGGTCGGGAACTGCCAGAACTCCGGCATCAGTCTGGGATGTGGATAAGAAGATAAACCTTTCCCATCCACCTCCCGGCGAAAATGATCCATCTGCTCCCCGGTGAAACGGCCTTCCAGATAAGCCCGCGCGTAAACACCAGGGGATGAATGCCCCTGGAAATACACCAGGTCCCCGCCGTGATCAGCAGAAGGCGCATGCCAGAAATGATGGAATCCCGTGCCAAACATGGTCGCCACCGAGGTAAAGGAGGCAATGTGGCCTCCAATCCCATCCTCTTCCCTGTTTGCCCTGACCACCATGGCCATGGCATTCCATCGCATAATCCCGCGCAGCCGCGCTTCCAGCGCCATATTGCCCGGCGAACGCTGTTCAAGGTGTGGCGGGATCGTGTTGATATAGGCGGTATTGGTCGAGAAAGGCAATTCAATGCCTTTTCGCCGTCCAAGGTCAGCCAGGCGCCCCAGAAGATAACGTGCTCGCTCAGGCCCTTCGCTTTCGATTACAGCCGCCAGTGCATCCAGCCATTCGGTGGTTTCCTGCGCGTCAACATCCCCGTGTTCTCCTGCGGGGACAGGCATGTGTGGATTTGGCATGGCAACCTCCTGCCAAAGCGCCCCGGAGCGCATACGCGCCGATGGCATTTTCATGAATAATGGCCCTTCGGACTTCCTGGCCACCCCTGGGAAGTTACATGAGAAGCATTATATATTGTTTATTTTATATGATTTATTTCCAACAAACGGGTATATCCCGTTTCAGCCCATTCTATGAGAAAATACTCGTTTTTTATGGCGTTGCCAACCATGTCAGCGTCGGATGACTTTTCTTTTATCAATTAACATGACTGCCACAATCATTAATGGAAACCTGCTGGCGCAGGGTATTCGCGCCGAAGTTGCCGCCCGCGCGGCCAAGCTGACCGAACAGGGTGAAACACCCGGACTTGCCGTTATCCTGGTGGGCGACAGCGCCGCCTCAATGGTCTATGTAATGAACAAGGAAAAGGCGTCCAAGGCGCTAGGCATTTATTCTGTCCTGGAAAAGTATGACGCTGATTTCAGTGAAGCGGCACTTCTGGAAAGAATCCAGGCGTTAAACGAAGATCCGGCCATACACGGCATTCTGGTGCAGTTGCCGTTGCCGCCACATATTGATACGCACAAGGTCATTGCGGCCATCACGCCCGAAAAGGATGTGGACTGTTTCAATGTCGTCAACGCCGGGATGCTGATGACAGGCCGTCCGCTGATTTGCCCCTGCACACCCTACGGTGTGATGAAAATGCTGGAATCCATTAATTATCCGATAACCGGCGCGCACGCGGTAATTGTCGGCGCGTCCAACATTGTCGGCAAACCCATGGCGATGATGCTGCTCCAGGCCGGAGCGACCATCACGATCTGCAACTCCAAAACCCGCGATCTGGCGCACCATACCCGGCTGGCGGATATCCTGATTGCGGCAACCGGTCAGCGCAACATTATCAAGGCGGACATGGTCAAGCCCGGCGCGGTGGTCATTGACGTTGGCGTTGAGCGCGATGAAAACGGCAAGCTGTGGAGCGACGTGGATTTCCCGAACGTCAAGGAAGTGGCCGGTTACATCTCTCCCGTGCCTGGTGGTGTAGGACCCATGACCATTACCATGCTGCTGGTCAACACCATTGAGGCCGCCGAAAGGAAATTGCAGGAAAAGCGCCAGGCGGTAAAATAGGGCAGACGCGGGAAAACCGCTTTGCCGTTTTCCCGGCGTTTCTTTAAGCAGGAGGGAAAAGATTTTGTTTTTCCCTTTTAACCCTATTGCCTTGCCGGAGCGCTTATGCGGAATCCCCTACTTGTTTTTGACGGTCTGCCACAGTTTGACGCCATAAGACCGGAACACGTTACCCCGGCGGTAGACGAATTGCTGGCCCGCTGTCGCGCGGTTATCACGCAACTGGAAGCGCCTGCGGAAGATATCAACTGGGACAGCTTCATTGTGCCGCTGGAAGACGCCACCGAGGCGCTTGGCCGGGCATGGGGCGTTGTACAGCATATGAACGCGGTGGTGGATACGCCTGAACTGCGTGCCGCCTACAATGAGAATCTGCCCAAAATCACTATCTTCTGGACGGCGCTTTCACAAAATCCCGCCATCTTCGGCAAATACCGCCAGCTCCGCGAAAGTGCCCGCTTTGAGACGCTTTCCCCTCCACGCAAAAGAATTATTGAAAACGCCCTGCGCGATTTCCGACTGGGCGGTGCGGAACTGCCGGAAGACAGGAAGCCGCGCTTTGCCGAAATCCAGGAGCGTATGGCCGCCATCTCAACGCGTTTTTCGGAAAACGTGCTGGACGCCACCAACGCATTCTCTCTGTATATCACTGATGAACAAACGCTTTCCGGGCTGCCCGCCGATGTGAAGGAGGCGGCGCTTGCCGCCGCGAAACAGGATGGAAAGGACGGCTACAAGTTTACGCTGCATTTTCCTTCCTATTACCCGGTCATGCAATTTGCGGACAACCGGGAATTGCGCGAAACTCTGTATCGCGCCTACGTGACCCGTGCCTCCGAGCTGGGGGAAAAGCCGGAATGGGACAACACGGAAAACATCCTGGAATTGTTGCGCCTTCGCCGCGAAGAAGCCGCGTTGCTCGGTTACCGCAATCATGCCGAAGTTTCCCTCGTGCCAAAGATGGCGCAAACGCCGGAGGAAGTCATTACCTTCCTG
>JAISIS010000111.1 GCA_031261905.1 Burkholderiaceae bacterium | reverse complement strand
TTTCTGATTTCAGAGACTATGACAGTCAGATTTTCCTCCATATCCTTCAGGGCGCGCATCAGCAATCCTGTTTGATCGTTGGAATCAGTATGTGTAATGGGATTGGTAAGATCACCATTCGCTACAGCCGCAGCTATCCTGGTGGCTTCATTCAGGGGGCGGACAATTCCTGCAATCAGGCGGAAAGCGATAATAGCCGAAAGAATGAGCGCGGCTCCAAGGAGGGAGAGAATCATTATCAATGCGAGGCGGTAATCATCCATAATGTCGTGGTGCGCCATTTTGGATTCTTCGGTAAGGGAATTTACAAAGGCGTCAATACTGCCGACATAAGCCTTGAGGGCAGGTATCATGTTTTTATGAAGCATGTCCCTGGATTCATTGATTTTATTTTCACCCCTCAGCTTGTTGACTTCCTTGCGGATATCAACATAGATTTTACGTTTTTTCCCAACTTCCTCCATGAGCTTGCGGTTTTTTTCCAAAGTAACCGTTTCATTAAGCCATTTCTGGATGACGGTGATTTCCTTGCTGGTCTTGCTCATTTCTTCCCGGATCATTTTCTCGTTCGCGGGTTCTTGTCCAAATGCAAGAAATACGGCACGTTCACCATTCATCATGGTTTTTGCCTTCCATTGCTCGGCTTTGAATTCCTCATGGACGACAACACCAAGTGTCCGGTCTGCCGAGTTAGCGATTTTGCGCAATTCCCACAGACCTGCCGCAGCCATGGCGACCATAAAAAGAATAACCACAACAAAGCCCAAAGAGATTCTTGTGCCTATTTTCATACCATTTCCTTTTATTTTCTCATGCCAATAATGCTATGGAGTTTTGTTACAAACTGTAATAATTATAACTAACTGTATGTGATGATTGCAACAAGCTATTGCATATGGAAATATTGCCCGTAGCGGCGGGTTTTCTTGATGCATGCCAAGAAAATGCAAAAAATGCCCGTGGGCAATTAAATAATTGCATTGTAAAAATAAATTCAACGGGTATTCAGGTTGTGCCTGAATACCCGTTGGCTGAAGAAAGAGAATTGGCAAAAGATGCCGGAGGCGGATCGCGGCGTCAGTTCAGATTGTCGGCGGCAGGTGTGATTTTCTGGATAATCTGCTCCAGGCGGAGATCCTTGTTATCGAAAAAAATCAGCCGGACGGGATACCATTCCATTTCGGGCGCAAGCCAGACTTCGGTGGTTTTCCCTTTTTTATCCTGCCGGAAAAGATGGATCGCTTTTACTTCGCCCAGCATCGTCTGAATGGTTTCCTCGCCGATAACCTGGAAAACCCACTGGTCAATCCGCTTTCTGCCGGACACCATGAATGTCAGTTTTTTGCCCTCCGAAAGGATTTCCGGCCTGGCGCGCACCAGTGAAACCAGTTGCCAGACAATGCTGTCGCGATCCTGTATCCCTTCGCCAAACGGGAAGGGATGAGGTGCGTTCGAGAAAGTGAGCGTACGCTTGCCATGATCAAAAAGCGTTTGGGTGGCGTCCCTGTTGCGGCGTTTTTCCGTGTACTTTTCCGGTTTGAGGCCTTCCGGGGTGATGTTGCCCGTGCTGGTTGTATTAATCAGGTTGCCCAGGAGATTGGCGCGCGCGCCGGTTTTAATCGCATAGCGGTCAGCCGTATGACGCCAGTGGATAGCGGAAGAACCGCCGATGCTCATGGCTGAATAATTGGCTCTGACGACATATTCCAGATCAACAGAGGGCGGGGGCGAAATGGCCTTGTCCGAGCTTGCCAGGGTATAAGGCGATATCGTGATCAGAACGATACTGCAAACCAGAAACAGCAGACGGCGAAAAAGACTGGAAGTGTTATTGCCGGGGACCATATCAATATCCTGCATCAGGTGATGGGAGAGGGTTATCCGTTTTTCGGGATTATCCCCTTATACCCGATTGTGGTAAAGACGCGTCACCCGCTTTTTGACAGGGAAACGCAAAAAACTTGGCAAAGCTGCGCGCCGGGAGTATCTTACAGGCTGAATAACGCTTTCAGGAATGACAGGGAATGCCCGCCTTTTTCGGAAAAATCTGTTCGCGCGCCGCCTTGCGCGCGCGTATTGCCGGTTTGCCCAGGCCGATTGTGGTCACCAATGGCGTGTTTGATATCCTGCATCGCGGACATGTGACTTATCTGGCGCAGGCAAAGGCGCTGGGCGCTTCCCTGGTGGTGGCGGTCAATACGGATGCCTCCGTCAAACGGCTGGGGAAAGGGGATGATCGCCCCCTGAATGCCTGTGAGGATCGCATGGCGCTTCTGTCCGCGCTGGAATCGGTTGATCTGGTGGTTCCCTTTGAAGAAGATACCGCGCTGGAGTTAGTGCGCGAAATCGCGCCGGAAGTTTATGTAAAGGGCGGAGACTATAACATTGCGGCAATACCGGAAGGCGCGGCAGTGATTGCGCAGGGCGGCAAAGCCGTTGCCATTCCTTTTGAACATGACCGTTCGACAACGGCGCTGCTTGCCAGAATAAGGCAAACCGGTCAGGCGGGTTCCTGAACGCCTGCCAGGGATGCCTGAAAGGAACCGGAACCATGAATCTGCAACGAGGTGCGGCGGCTTTCCTGAAAAGGCTGCTCATGCTTTTTACGCTGTGTGCCCTGCCGCTGTTTTACTACCATGCCAGTGCCGGGCCGCAGGAAAGCCATGCTTTGCCTGGCGCGGTTGCACGGGAACTGAAAAAAGCCAAAGTTCCCGCCAGCGCGGTGGGCCTGTACATCCAGCCATTGTCGGCGCAATCAAAACTTCGGCCTGTTCGCTTCAATGACAAAACACCCTATATCCCCGCCTCCACCATGAAGGTGGTGACCACCTGGACGGCGCTGGAAATACTCGGCCCGGCACATCACTGGAAAACCAGCGCCTGGACAAGCGGACAGCAGGATGGCGATGTGCTGAAAGGCGATCTGATTTTCAAGGGCGGCGGCGACCCGGATTTTCGCCTTGTCGGCTTCTGGCGCTTTTTGAGGCAGATTCGCGCCAAAGGGATTCGCGAAATTCAGGGCGATCTGGTGCTGGACCGCAGCGCCTTCGAGGCGCGCCCCTTTGATCCGGCCGCTTTCGATAATGATCCCTCCCGCCCCTACAATGCCGGGCCGGACGCGCTGCTGCTGAACCACAAGACGCTGGAAGCTACTTTCACGCCGAATCCGCTGGATGGTGTCGTGCAGGTGCGTTTTTCACCGGAACTGGAGGGTATTGCCATCATCCCGCCCACATTGAAAGACAATGGCGCCTGCAACGCCTGGCAAAAAGCGATCACACTGCATTTTTCCGAAAAGGAAGCCATATTTGAGGGGGCGTATCCGCTGGCCTGCGGCGAACAAACCTGGATGCTGTATCCCTATCCAATGAGTGATTCCGCTTTCTTCGGGGCGGTGTTTGCCGCCCTGTGGAAGGAACTGGGCGGCTCCTTTTCCGGAAAGGTGCGGGAAGGCGTAACGCCGCCGGACGCCAGCCTGCTGGCGGAATGGATTTCACCGCCGTTGAACGAAATTGTGCATACCCTGAACAAGCACAGCAACAACGTCATGGCGCGTCACGTGCTGATGGCGATAGGCAGTACTTATCTGGGCGATCCTGCTACACCGGAAAAAGGCGTTGCCGCCATCCGTTCCTTTTTGTCGTCACAGGGGATACCCATAGAGGGGCTGGTCATTGAAAACGGATCGGGATTATCGCGCGAGGCGCGCATATCGCCGGACACGATGGGCGGCATCCTGGTGGCCGCCTGGCATTCAGCCGTGATGCCGGAACTGATGGCTTCCCTGCCGATTGCCGGGCGGGACGGCACCCTGGCGCGCAGCATGCGGCAAAGCAGCATGGCCGGGCGGGCGCATCTTAAAACCGGGGCCATACAGGATGTGAGGGCGATTGCCGGTTACGTGCTGGCGGCGTCAGGCGAGCGATATGCGGTAGTGTTTATGGTCAACCATCCCAATGCGGGAGCGGCAGCCAGGGCGCGGGATGCCCTGCTGACCTGGCTGCATGACAAGGGTTAGCTGAAATAAGCCTTGGCGAAAAAGTAAACGCCGACAATCAGAAAAAAGATCGCCAGCGCCCGCAGTGCGCGGGTAACAAAATCCAGCTTGGGCTTTTCCGGGTCAGCCATGGGTTTTCCTTCCGTTTCAAATAGGCGGGAATTTTCACAGATCAATGTAAAAATGGCATTTTACGCTTTTTGCATTGACACGCCAATTCATATTGCGGCATAATTTGTGGTTCCTTGCGGAGGGGTGGCCGAGTGGTTAAAGGCAGCAGACTGTAAATCTGCCCTCTTACGAGTACGCTGGTTCGAATCCAGCCCCCTCCACCAAAGCACGCGCAACCCGGTTGCGCCAGCATTCCAGGGCGGGCGTAGCTCAATGGTAGAGCCGAAGCCTTCCAAGCTTAAGACGAGGGTTCGATTCCCTTCGCCCGCTCCAGAAGCCTGTTCCAGGACATCCCAAAAGATACCAGAAACCCGCTAAAGCCCTGTGTTTTAGCGGGTTTTGTGTTTCAGGGCATCCCACATTTATTACGGTAATCCGTGACGGACTTACCGTAATAAAAAATGCGTTACCGTAATGAGCCCCATTTCCCTGCCAAGTCGCCAGGCGGCTTTCTGTCTGCTTCATGCAACAAAAA
>JAISIS010000075.1 GCA_031261905.1 Burkholderiaceae bacterium | reverse complement strand
GTTCATGCCGTAACAGATCATCGACGGCTCAGGTGTTTACGGGGGATTTTTTTGCGGTGTGTTATTGAGTAGCGCCTCAGGCTCATGATACAGTTGAGGAGTCGGTATTTTTTCCGGATCGCCTATGAAGCTGATTTTCAGGGTATTTGCCGTTTTCGGGATTATCCTGTCGTTCTTTTCCTGCCCGGCCTTGCATGGACCGGCGCTTGCTGATGAAGTGGAAGACGGTGTCGCCTATTACCGGCAGGGAGAATACCGTACGGCCTTTGGCGTGCTCAAGCGTTTTGCCGAGCGGGGTGATCCGGACGCCCAGTTTTTGCTGGCCGGTATGTACCTGCATGGCAAGGGAATCCACAAAAATGAAAAGCTGGCGGGCAAATGGATGCAGACGGCTGCAGAAGCCGGGCATCGCGGCGCGCAACGGGCTATGGCGCGCTTTTACCGTGAGGGAATCGGCGGAGTGGAAAAAGATCTGATCATGGCGGATTTATGGGATGAAAAAGCCGCGCAAGCGCCCCGTTCACGCTGTGAAGGCACGCCTGTCGGCTGCCGTTTTGATAATTGATGCCGCATACGCTTCCATGCAGGTTTCGGAAAGGCGATCAGATTCGGGGGGTTGCGTTAAAAGTCAACTGGTGACAACGCTGCGAAGCGGTGTGGCGGGCGCGCGGTTCGGCTGACCATCAGGGCCATAGATGCCGGTATCTGGTTTGTTGCCGTGGAGGATGGAAAGCGCCTGCTGATTGCGCGCCATGTGGGAGGAAATCAACATGCCGTTCAAGCGGTTCAGTTCCCTGGCTGATTGAGTGAGTAAAACCAGTTCGCCCCAGTCTTTTTCTATCCTGATGGTTTCCGGCTCGTTCCTGCTGCTTTCCAGCCAGGCGTTCATGCCTGCCAGGGTGGGTTCATATCCCGCTTTTTTCAGGCTTTCGTTGCGATCCCGTGTATGTTGCGACAGTTGCGCCACCAGTGCGGCTTTTTGCGTGACCAGTGGTTCAAGCTCGCCGATGCTGGCCGTCAGCAATGAATTTTGCTCTTCCTGAAGAATATCAACCAGCGCGCGCGCGGTTGCTATTTCCTGATTCAGGCTGCTTGTCATTGCTGTTTGGGTCGCTTTCATCTTTTTTAATCTCCGGGTTTCCGGATAAGTTCGCTGGCGGTTTTGATCAGGCCATCGGCGACTTTGCCGGTATCTATATGAAACTGGCCGCCCGCAATGGCTGCCTTGATTTCATCCACTTTTTGCACATCAAAGGCTTCGGTATCGCCCGCCAGTTCCATCACGCTCAGTTGTGAGGAGAGGCTGACATTGACAGCCGAATCCACGCTGCCGGAACCGGATGATGCGCCGGACGTGCGGGAAGCGCCTGTTCGGGCGGCTCCGGCTCCTGTTGTTTGCCGCTGCCTGACCTCTGTTGGCGAGGTGGAGGCGGCTTTTTTCATGGCGTCATCTACTTTCATGACTGTTTTCCTTTCAGACCGGTTTTTAATATTTCTATAACGCGTTACCTAATTATCGGAGTTCCGGGCTGAAACTTTAGGAAAATTAAAAACTTACTTCAATTATGCCATCGGCTCTGGCAATGCCTCTGATGACGTTGCCGTTTGCCATTTTTACTTTTGCCACCTGTCCTTCATCGGCGCTGCTGATGGCATAGCCTTCGCCTGAAATGGAAAAGCCCTGTCCCTTGCTGATAATGCGGACAGTCTGTCCCTGCATAACAGCCTTTTGCGCGCGCAGATGCTCGGGCCATACCGGCGAGCCTGCCTGCGCGGCGCGTACCAGCGTCCGTCCTATGGCGGCTTCCTTGCTGTTTAACACGCCGGGGCGGATGGCCGTAATATCACCGTTTGCCAGCGCCAGATCGGCCGCCGTGATGACATGGCCCTGCGGCAGTGTTCTTGCGGTCGTCAGGTAGGGGGCGATTATTCTGATATGGGCTTTCACCATGATGCGCCAGGGTTCCGGCGCGTCGCAGCGCATGGCCACAGTGGTTCGGCCCCAGAGTCTCGCGCCCTGCGAAAGATAAGGAACGGGTTGTTCGCAGGCGGTCAGGCGCAGGCGTGCATCCAGGGGATGGATGGTGATTTCCGTTTTGCCGGTCAGATCTTTTGTTTGCTCCGTCAGAAAGATGTGGGCGATTTGCGCCAGTTCATCCAGGTTTTGTACCTGCGGCCCTTGTGAGGGTGCGGCGACCGGTTGTGCGCGGGAGGGCTGTGCGTAAGCGGGAGAGAGGGCTGCCGTCTGCATGACGGCAGACTGCGCGAATGCGCCGCCCGTCATCACAAAGGACAACAAAGTGAGTGTTCTTAAAAGGATTTTTGCCCTGTATCTTATTGTCAGCACCGGTTGGCCCCATTTTGCAGGGTTCATGACAAAAGCCATGTTAGCGTGTACGTTGAAAAGCAAAAGCGGGAATAGAGGGTGTTTTCAGATTCTTTTTGGACGATTGGATCAAAATGTTGCCTGTAAGATAGATTCATCTCATTGCCTTTGCCGCCCGTATCCGCTTTTTTCAGAAGCATTTTCCCGTGGCGGAAAGTCGGTTTCAGGAGGTTGTCATGGCCGGAAAGTTGGATGAATTGCTGGGTTTTCATGAAGCGGCTCTGCGGGTGCGTTCGCAACGGCAGCAAGTTCTGGCTTCCAATATCGCCAATGCCGATACGCCCAATTATCACGCCAGGGATATTGATTTCAAGGCCGCCCTGCAAGTGGCGTTGAACGGCGCGCAAACGGAAAAAGGCCCGGTAGGGAAAAATCCGTTGGCTATGACGGAGCCGGGCCATTTGCCGGAACGTGCGGGCAAGGAAGAAGGGCAGGAAATGGCGGCAGGTGTGCCGCTGATGTATCGGAAGATGATGCAGGGCAGCGTGGATAACAATACGGTGGATATGGATGTGGAGCGCAACCAGTTTATGGATAACGCGCTGCGTTACGAGGCCAGTGTTTCCATTGTCAGCAACCAGATCAAGAATCTGCTTGCGGTGATTCAGGGGTGAGTTATGTCATTATTTGATATCTTCAATGTATCCGGCTCCGCCATGAGCGCGCAAAGCCAGCGCCTGAATGTGGTGGCTTCCAATATTGCCAACGCGGACAGCGCCACTTCCGCCACCGGGCGGCCATACCGCGCCAAGCAGGTTGTTTTCCAGCCTGTTAAACTGGACGGGACAAATAATGAATCAACCGGCGTGAAGGTGGAAATGGTGGTTGAGGACGCTTCGGAACCCAGGCTGGTTTACGATCCCAAGCACCCGGCTGCCAACGCGCAGGGATATGTATCCTACCCCAATGTCAATCTGGCGGAGGAAATGGTCAATATGCTGTCGGCTTCCCGTTCCTACCAGTCGAATGTGGAAACGATGAACGCGGCAAAAACCATGTTGTTGAAAACCCTGACGATCGGATCGTAAGCCGGTCCGCAAACGTCAGAAGTCAGAACAGGATAGAGAAAACGGAGGTGTAATATGGCGGTCAATGAAGTGGGCGATTCAGTGTTGAGTGCGATGAATACGCGCAATACCAATGCCGCTGTGGCCGGCAGCGTGGAGCAAACGCAGGATCAGTTTCTGAAGCTCCTGCTCGCGCAGATGCAGAACCAGGATCCGCTCAACCCGATGGACAATGCCGAGATTACCAGCCAGATGGCGCAGCTTTCCACGGTAACGGGTATTACGCAACTGAATGAAACGCTGAATGTGCTGATGTCGAGCCTCTCGGCCAACCAGTCGCTGGAGGCGGCAGCCATGATTGGCCACGGCGTTTTGGTGCCTGGCAATTCGCTGGTGCTTTCCAAGGCGGAAGATACGGTAAATGAGGCCGGTGAAACTGTTACAGGCCCCTCGCTGGCCATTATGGGCGTGGAGCTTTCCGGCAGCGCTTCCAGTGTCAATGTCAATATTTATAACGAAAATGGCGCGCTGGTGCGCACGGTGGCGCTGGGCGCGCAGGATGCGGGCGTGATCCCGGTTTCGTGGGATGGCTCGATGGATGACGGCACAACCGCTCCGGCGGGCAGATATACCTTTGCCGTGGAAGCGGCCAACGGCAATCAGGCGGTGGGTGCAACGGCGCTTTCCTTCGGTGAGGTTGCCAGCGTCACGAAAGGCTCGGATAACAATGTGCTCCTGAACGTGCTGACAATCGGTTCGGTCAAACTTTCGGATATTCGTCAGATACTTTAAAACAGACGGCGCAATATCTATATATAAAAACAACCGGGCAGACTGCCCGTTTACAGGATACGGGGGAAGAAAATGGGATTCCAGCAAGGGTTAAGCGGACTGAGGACATCGTCAAAATCGCTTGACGTGATCAGCAATAATATTGCCAATGCCAGCACGGTCGGGTTCAAACAGGCTCAGGCCCAGTTTGCCGATATTTACGCCTATGCCACGGGCGCCAAAAACCAGGTTGGTATTGGCGCTATGGTCATGCGGGTGCAGCAGCAATTCACGCAGGGTAATCTTTCCACTTCGGCCAATGCGCTGGATGTGGCGATCAACGGTAACGGGTTCTTCCGCTTTTCGGATAACGGCAGCATCAAATATTCCCGTAACGGGCAACTGGAGCTGACCAAGGACGGCTATCTGGTCAACGGAGCGGGCTATCGCCTGACGGGGTACAGCGTGTATGAGAACGGCAATATCGCCGCCGGCGCGCCGACCGAGATACAGATCAGCAGCGAGGATATTACGCCCAACGCCACAACGCATGTGACCACTATACTGAATCTGGATTCCCGCTCGGAGGTGATTGATTCGGTTACCCATCCTTTTGATCCGACCGAACCGCTGAGCTACAACAATTCCACGGCAATTGACGTATACGACAGTCTGGGCAACATGCATGTGTTGCAGACGTTTTATGTGAAAACCGGTCCGTTGCCGGGCGCGGCCCCCGGTACGCACGGCACATGGGATGTATATGTGTATACGGACGGGGAAATTATTAACGATGCCGTGCCGCCGAGAACCGGATCGACGACCAGCAAGGACGGTACCTGGGCCATTGGCTCGCTGACCTTTGACGAATACGGCAAGCCGATCGGAACGCAGCAGTTTATGAACATGGCGATTCCCGGCATCAACGGCGCGGCAATTACGTATCCGGTGATTCTGGATTATACCGGCACGACGCAATACGGTTCCAATTTCGGCGTGAACGACAACCAGCAGGATGGTTTTACTTCCGGGCGGCTGATCAGTTTTTCCATGGATTCGCAGGGTTATATTCTGGGCAGCTATACCAATGGCAAGACCCAGATGCTGGGTCAGGTGGTGCTGACGAATTTCCGGAATCCGAACGGGCTGACGGCGCTGGGCGACAATATGTATTCGGAAACCCTGGAATCCGGCGCGCCGATTACCGGTGCACCGCAAACCGGGCCGCTGGGAACGCTGCAATCCTATTATGTGGAGAATTCCAATGTGGATCTGACAGAGCAACTGGTGGAGATGATTACGGCGCAACGGGTGTATCAGGCCAATGCGCAGACCATCAAGACCGAGGATTCGATTATGAATACCCTGGTCAACCTGCGCTGATGACGAGTGACGTTAAGGGATAGTGACGGAGCAAAAAGATGGACAGGCTGATCTACACGGCGATGACGGGCGCGATTCATACGATGAATCAGCAGGCGACGACGTCGCATAACCTGGCCAACGTGACAACCACAGGTTTTCGCGCGCAGATTGATTCTTTCCGCGCGGTGCCGGTGGTCAGCCAGGGCGCGCCGACCAGGGATTTTGTGGTGGATGCCGAAGTCGGCACGGATTTCCGGCCGGGCGCTATCCAGCAGACAGGGCGGATGCTGGATCTTGCGCTTATTAATGAGGGCTGGCTGGCTGTTGAAATGCCGGACGGCACGGAAGCATATACCCGCAACGGCAGCCTGACTATCAGCACGGAGGGGCTGCTCCAGACGCGCGAGGGTTATAACGTGCGCAGCCTGGAGGGCGGCCCTATGGTGCTGCCGACTGACTTGCAGTACAGCATCGAGATGGATGGTTCGGTATCTTCCATAGACGATACCACAACGCCAAGAACGGTGATGGGACTTGGACAACTGAAGCTGGTGAATCCGCCGACTGAACAACTGGTGCGCGGCGCGGATGGTTTCTTCCGCATGAAAAATGGCGGCGAGGCCCCGGCTGAGCCTGGCGTAAAACTGATCAACAGCGCGCTGGAGGCCAGTAATGTGAACACGGCGGAAACGCTGGTGCAGATTATCAGCCTGGCGCGGCAGTTTGAGTTGCAGATGAATATGATCGGGCATGCGGATGAAAACGCAAGCCGCGCTATTGGCGTCCTGACGCTTAATGGCTAGCCCGGCTAATGTGTTGGTGAAAGGGGTTTTATTATGCTGCGATCGCTGTGGATAGCGAAAACCGGTCTGGATGCGCAGCAGACGAATCTGGACGTGATTTCGAACAATCTGGCGAATATCAGCACGACCGGCTTCAAGCGTTCGCGCCCGATTTTCGAGGATCTGGTTTACCAGAATCTCCGCCAGCCGGGCGCGCAGTCCTCGCAACAGACCTATCTGCCTTCCGGTTTGCAGATCGGTACGGGCGTGCGGCCGGTGGCGACCGAGCGGATCCATATACAGGGTAATGTGCAGTTGACGGAAAACGAACTGGATGTGGCGATTCAGGGCAAGGGTTTTTTCCAGGTGCTGATGCCGGACGGCACGACCGCCTATACCCGTGATGGCTCTTTCCAGAAGGATGATCAGGGGCAGCTGGTTACCGCCAGCGGCTATACCATTCAGCCGACGATTGTGATTCCGGTGGACGCCATTTCGATTTCCGTGGCAAGGGATGGCGTGGTTTCGGTAAAGACGGCAGGCGCCGTGCAGCCAACGCAGGTAGGGGATATCCAGGTTGCAACGTTCATCAATCCGGCGGGCCTGGAATCCATCAGTGAAAATCTGTATGTGGAAACCTACTCTTCCGGCGCGCCCAATGTGAATACGCCAGGGCTGAATGGTTCCGGCACGCTGCTGCACAGGTATGTGGAGACTTCCAACGTCAATATGGCGGAAGAACTGGTGAACATGATTATCGCGCAGCGGGCGTTTGAAATTAACAGCAAGGCGGTGTCCACATCCGACCAGATGCTGGCCAGGCTGACGCAACTGTAATATGGCGGGCGGCCTGAAAGGAGAGGGAGGCGGTTTATGAAGAGCGGACTGATACTTCCGGTGTTTGCGGCGATCATGCTGCTTCTGGGCGGATGCTCCATCACGCCGGACACCATTACCCATCAGCGAACGGGGCAGACACGTTATCAGCAGGCGCAGCAGCATCCCGGCAATGGCTCGATTTACCAGCCCTATGCTTTCCGCCCGATTTATGATGATCACAAGGCGCGGATGCTTGGCGACAACCTGACGGTTGTGATTACGGAAAGCAACCGTTCCACCAAATCGGGCGATGGTTCCAACGAGCGGACCAATCAGGCCACTGTAACCAAGCCGAGGTTTTTCGGCAGCAGCTTCGACAAGGCCGCCGCCTCTGCTGATGGTTCTGTTGAATATGAAGAAAAGGCTTCAAAAACCGCCAATAATCTGTTTAACGGCACGATTGCGGTAACGGTAATCGAGGTGACGCCCAACGGCAATCTGGTGGTCAGCGGCGAAAAGCAGATTGCGATGGACACGGGTTCGGAATTTATCCGCTTTTCCGGTGTGGTTGATCCCAAGGATGTGACCATCGGCAATCAGGTACTTTCTACCAAGGTGGCGGACGCCAGGATTGAGTACCGCACGAATACAACGATAGACGCGGCGGATGTCGTCAGCCGTATGTCGCGCTTCTTCCTTTCGGTTATGCCGTTTTAGGGTAGCGGCTCAGGAGGTACGGGTGTGAGGAAAACGGGTATGTCACTGTCAGTCAGGGCCATTGGCGCATTTCTTCTGGGGCTGGGGCTTTTTGCCGCTGCGCCTACCCATGCCGAGCGTATCCGGGACCTGGCTACCATCCAGGGCGTTCGTGGTAACCAATTGGTGGGATATGGCCTGGTTGTGGGCCTGGACGGCAGTGGTGACCAGACGACGCAAACACCCTTTACGGTGCAAACTATCGTGAACATGCTGCAACAGATGGGCGTGACGATTCCCTTCGGCAGCAGCAGCCTGCAATTGAAGAATGTGGCCGCCGTGATGGTGACGACAACTCTGCCGCCTTTTGCACAGCCGGGGCAGATGGTGGATGTGGTGGTTTCTTCTATCGGTAACGCGAAAAGCCTGAAAGGCGGCACGTTGCTGATGACGCCTTTAAAAGGTGCTGACGGCAATATTTATGGCATGGCGCAGGGCAATCTGGTGATTGGCGGCGCAGGCGCTTCGGCAGGAGGCAGCAGCACGAAGGTGAATCATCTGGCGGCAGGGCGCATTTCCAATGGCGCGACGATTGAACGCGCTGTGCCAGGCAGTGTGGGTGCGGCTGATGGCATTACGCTGGAACTGATGGATACCAATTTCTCTACGGTTACACGTATGGTGGAGGCTATCAACAAGCATTTTGGCGCGAATACGGCTTCCGCCGTGAATGGCCGTGTGGTCAAGGTGAGGGCGCCGCAAAACACCGATGAGCGGGTTGCCTTTATCGGCGCGCTGGAAAGCCTGGATGTGATCCCGGCGAATCAGGCGGCCAAGGTGATTCTCAATTCCCGTACCGGTTCGGTGGTGATGAACCAGACGGTTACGCTGGCCGAGTGCGCGATTTCGCACGGCAACCTTTCTGTTATTGTGAACACGGACAACCAGGCCAGCCAGCCCGCGCCTTTCTCGCAGGGTCAGACCACTATGGTGCAGAATGCGGAAATTGAAATCAAGAAGGATAAAGGGGAAGTTATTCTTCTGAACAAGGCGGCAACGCTTGCGGATGTGGTAAAGGCGCTTAATGCGGTCGGAGCTACGCCGCAGGATTTGCTGGCGATTTTGCAGGCGATGAAGGCATCCGGCTCGCTTAGGGCCGAACTGGAAGTGATTTAATATGAGTACGGCAGACGTCATGACTGAAAACCCTGCCGCTTCGGCGGGGCAGGCGATAGACAACCGCAATTTGTTGTCTATCAAGGCCGCCGCGAACAAAAGCGGTAACTCGCCCGCAGCCATGAAGGCCGCCGCACAGCAGTTCGAGGCGCTTTTTATTTCCATTATTCTGAAAACCATGCGGCAATCCCTGCCGCAGGATGGTCTTTTTTCTTCACAGCAAACCAAACTGTATACCCAGTTGCTTGATGAGGAAATAGGCCAGTTGGCGGCAAAGCAGGGCCTGGGGCTGGCGGATCAGATGCTTCGGCAGATGGTGGCGAGCGGTCAGCTTGATGCGGAAGAAACCGCGCCTTATCTGCAAAAACGCGTGATTTCCGCACCGGTTCAGGCCTATCGCGCCATGTCCGCCGAATCGGCGAGAGCGCGGGCGGCGGAGCTGCTTTCCGGCAATGCGGCAATCGGGGCCGGGATGCCGTATGGCATGACAAAGCCAAACGGGGATGCGCCGGAAGCCGTAAAGGGCAGGGGCGCAGCTTCTGACCATGCGCAAAGCTTTACGGAGCGGATGATGCCCCATGCGCGGGAAGCTGCGAGAACTACCGGTATCCCGCCTGAATTCATGCTGGCGCAGGCGGCGCTGGAAACCGGCTGGGGCAGAAAGCAGATGCATCATGCGGACGGCTCGCCAAGTTATAACCTTTTTGGCATCAAGGCCAATGGCTGGAAGGGCAGGACAGTGGATGCGCTGACATCGGAATTTGAGAACGGCAGGATGATCAGGAAGGTGGAAACATTCCGCGCCTATGATTCTTATGCAGACTCTTTCAGGGATTACGCAAAACTGTTGAGCGAAAATCCCCGGTATCAGCATGTGATGAACGCGAAAAACCCGGCTGCTTTCGCGTACGGCCTGCAAAAGGCGGGCTATGCGACAGACCCGGAATACGGCGCCAAGCTGGCGCGGGTGATTAACACGGTGACGCAAAGCGGATAAGAGCTTTTAGGGAAAGGCTCAAGTTCCCGGATAAATGACCGTAGTTAATCCGAGGGAGGTAGGGAAGGAATCGATCATGGCGAATGTATACAGTATCGGCAAAAGCGCGTTGTTGGCGGCCAATTATGCCATCAGCGTGACGGGCCATAATATTTCAAATGCGACCACAGCGGGCTATAACCGCCAGGTGATCCTGCAATCCAATGCGCCGGGGCAGCGTTATGGTTTTGGCTTTATCGGCGACGGGGTGCAACTGGATGATGTGCGCCGCGTGTATGACAAATTTCTGGGCAGACAGTTTATCAACACGCAGGCCGAATCCAGCTACCTGGATAATTACTATAACCAGATATCCAAAATCAACAGCAAGCTGGCGGATGAATCGGCCGGTGTTTCGCCTGCCCTCCAGAGTTTTTTCAGCGCGGTTCAGGAAATTGCTTCCACTCCGACTTCCGCCGCTACGCGGGAGGCCATGTTATCCGAGGCGATAATTCTGACAGGCCGCTTCAACAACCTTGCCGCGCAACTGACTGAACAGCGCGATCTGGCCAACGCGCAGATAATGAATGGCGTGGATCTGATCAATTCCTACGCGCATGAGATTGCCAAACTCAACGGACAGATTTCCCGCGCGCAGGTAACGGAGAGCGATCCCGCGCCGAATGATTTACTGGATCAGCGGGACTTGCTGATTTCAAAGATGGCGGAAGAAATCGGGGTGCGGACGGTTGAAAACGGCATGAATCTGGATGTGTATGTCGGCAACGGTCAACCGCTGGTGATTAACAATACCGCTTTTCCCATGTTTGCCCGTTATTCGCCTACAGATCCGCAAACGGTGGAAATCGGATACGTCAATAATGGCGTTGAGGTGATTATTCCCGACAAGCTGCTTGCCGGCGGCAAGATCACGGCCAACAAGGATTTTCTGCGCGATCAGGTGGAGACTGTGCAGAACGAGCTGGGCAGGATTGCCGCAACGCTGAGCATGGATTTCAATGCGCAGCACAAGCTGGGACAGGATTTGAACGGCGATCCGGGGGAGGATTTTTTCCGGTTGACCCTGACCGCATCTGCCCCGGCGGCAAGCGGAAATGGCTCTGCCGCTTCGGAAATTGTAGACCAGAAGGCGCTTTACGCCAGCAATTACCTGATTGAGTTTGACGGCGCCAGCTACAGTATTACCCGCCAGTCGGACGGCACGAGATTCAGCGGACAAACGCTGCCCGCTGTGATTGATGGTATTGAATTTACTGCCAGCGGTCTCCAGGCGGGCGATACGGTGCTGTTGAAGCCCCTGGCCAATATGGCGGCAGGCTTTGGTCTGGCGATTTCCGATCCGGACAAGATTGCAGCGGCCTCTCCGGTACGCACCGGCAAGGGTGAAAGCAACCAGGGCAGCGGCGTGATTTCTCTTGGTGAGGTCAAGGGGGCTGGTTATGCCACTTCGGGTACCCTTAAGTTTAACGCAACCACAGGTACGTTTGAGACTTCGGCTGATGTCTGGGTGACGCTGCCGGATGGCACGACCGCGCTGTACCAGCCGGGAGATGCCGTTCCATACGAAGAAGGCGCGCAATACGATTTTGGCAATTTTACCTTTACGATCACGGGCGATCCGGCAGATGGCGATACTTTTTATATTGAGCCGAATACGGGCGGCACGGGAGACAACCGCAATATGCTGCTCCTGGCTGCGCTTCAGGACGCCAAAACGATGGTAAATGGCACGGCCACCTATCAGGGCGCTTATTCGCAACTGGTAAACCGGGTCGGCGCCAAAACGCAGGAACTGCAGGTGACCAGTACCTCAACAGGCAACATGCTCAACAGTATTTATGAGGAACAGCAAAGCCAGTCAGGCGTGAATCTGGATGAGGAAGCCATCAAGCTGATGCAGTATCAGCAAAACTATAATGCGGCGACCAAGGTGATCCAGACGGCAAACGAAATGTTTGACACGATCCTGTCTATCTTCTGACGGAGTGCGCCATGTCTTATGTACGTATCAGCAACAATATGATTTACGGGCAGAATATGAAGCGTCTGTCCCTGCTTCAGGCACAACTTAACAAGACCCAGGAGCATCTTTCGGCGAATACGCGATTGCTGACCCCGGAAGATGACCCGGTGGCCGCCGCCCGCGCGCTGGATTTAAAGCAGGGCCTGTCCATGAACACGCAGTTCGAGAGTAACCGGGGCAACGCGAAAGACGCGTTGACGCTCCAGGAAAGTACGCTGTCCAGTATGGTGGGGCGTATCCAGGATGTGCAAACGTTGCTGGTTTCTGCAGGGAACGGTGGCTATACCGGGGAACAATTCCGGGTAGTGGCTGAAGAAATCCGTTCCATACGTGACGAGATGCTGGGTTATGCCAACACGCGCGATGCCTACGGCAATTACCTTTTCTCGGGGCATATGGCGGGGACGGAGTCCTTTCATATGGCAGCCAACGGGGATATATCGTATCAGGGTGACGATGGCCACATGATGGTTCAGACAGACGCGGCCCGCTATACCGCTGTGACCAATTCGGGTGCGGATATTTTTATGGGCATCAAGGGCATCACGGCTTCGCAGGTGAAGTCCACCAGCAACCAACTGGTTGCCGAGGTGGATATCACCGACGAGACGCAACTGGTGCCGGGCACGCAATACCGGGTGAGCTTTGCGGGGACGACCCCGGCGGCAACCTATACGGTGGCGCGGGATACTCCCGACAATACTACGGTTCCCCCGACAACCATAACGGAATATTACGATGCGGCCACGAGCGGCTGGGTAAGCGTGACGCCACCCGCCACCCCGCCTGTTGCAGGCGATTACACTGCCCGCGAAAAAGAGCCGATCAGTATTGTGGATCGGGGCGTGGAAATCAGGATTACCGGCCCGGCGGACGGTAATGCAACCCCTCCAAGCGAGGTGCTGGTGACGCCTGGCAAACCGGAAAGGAGCGATGTGTTTGCCTACCTGAACAACGCGATCAACCTGCTGGAGCATTACGCGGATTATTCGCCCGAAGCCGCCAATACGAATATGGCGTTGGGACTGGAATCGCTCCTGACCAATTTCGCCAATACGCTGGATCAGGTGACGACCGCGCAAAGCTCGGCGGGTACGCGCCTGAAGGAACTGGACTCTCTGGATCTTTCCGGCACGGACAAGAATTTGCAATATACGGAATCTATTTCCGAACTGGAAGATCTGGATTATTACGAAGCGATCTCGAATTTGTACATGCAGCAATACACGCTTGAGGCCGCACAAAAGACTTTCATGATGACGAATGGTCTTTCATTGTTCAGTATCATGTAGTTTTTGCCTGAAGTGACATTTTCTGTCGTGTGAGGCGGCCATGCCGGTTGTTTCACTGTTTTGCGTGAGGAACTCCGGTTGCCTCACGCTTTTTTTGTAACGAATGGGGATAGCATGCCTGCACTGGCGTTTCCCGGCAGTTGCGGATACAACAACGGCGCGGAAAACCGCGCCGTTGGCTTTTTATGTACCGGCTTATCTTTCGGACAGCGCGTTCTGTTTGGTTTTCAGAATCGGTTTCAGGAGGTAGCTCATGATGGACTTGCGGCCAGTCTTGATGCTGACGCTTGCCATCATGCCGGGGATGATGGCGAGGGGTTTATCCTCGGAGCCAAGGTGGTTCTTTTTGGTGCGCACCTGGACCAGGTAGAAGCTCTCCCCTTTTTCATTGGTAATGGAGTCGGCGGTGATATTCTCGACCACACCATCCAGCCCGCCATAAATAGAGTAGTCATAGGCGGAAATTTTAACGGTGGCGTCCTGCCCGGGACGAAGAAAACCCACATCGCTCGGGCGGATTTTTGCTTCAATCAGCAGATTGTCTTCCAGCGGCACGATTTCCATCACGTCCATACCTGGCTGGATAACGCCGCCGATCGTATTGACCTTGATGGTTTTGACGATACCGTTTACCGGTGAGCGGATCGTGGTGCGGGCCAGCCTGTCTTCCGCAGCCATGCCGGTCGCCGTGCTGCCCGCGAATTCGGCCTTGGCCTGGGCCAGCTCGTTTGCCGCGTCAGAGCGGAATTTTGCCAGTGAGCCTTCCAGTTTGTTGGCGGCTTCTGTCGCCTGGGACTGCAAACGAGGGATCGCGAGGCGGGTTGCGTCCATTTCGCTGCGGATACGCGTCACGTCACGCTGGAGGCGCAGGATTTCCACTTCGGAAACCACGCCCTTTTTTTGCAACGGGATGGACATGTTCAGTTCTTTGTTGGCGATAGAGTAGGTTGACTGAAGATGTGCCAGATTGGAGCGCTTTTCAACCAGTTCCTGGTCACGCTGGGCAACTTGTTCTTTCAGCACGTTCTGGGTGGCATCAAATTCTTCCTTTCTGGAGTGAAAGAGAGCCGCTTCATCGGCCACCACCTGGGGGTTGTGCAATTGAAGCTCCGGTGAAAAGACAATTTCCGCTCCGGTAGCTTCCGCCGTAAGGCGGGCGATCCTGGCCTGGAGCGCTTCGGTTTTTGCCTTGTTTTCCTCGGCGGAAGAGGCAAAACGTT
>JAISIS010000065.1 GCA_031261905.1 Burkholderiaceae bacterium | reverse complement strand
CGCCTGCCGCTTTCAATTCGTCATTAGGCTCCGCCTTGTGGACGAGCTCGAAATCCCCGTCAGCCTCGACAGCGCTCATGAAGGCATCCGTCACACCTACAGATACATTGAAATTGCTGAGCTGCCCCTGCTCCTGTTTTACAGTGATGAATTCCTCGATATCGGGATGATCAATATTGAGCACCGCCATCTGCGCACCGCGACGCGCACCCGCCGATTCCACGGTTTCGCATGAGCGGTCAAATACCCTCATGTAGGAAATCGGGCCGGAAGCGCTGCTGCCCGTGCCTTTGACGAAAGCGCCTTTAGGACGTATGGCGGAAAAGTTATAGCCCACGCCGCCACCCCGGCGCATGGTTTCCGCAGCCTGCGCCAGCGCGGTATAAATACCCGGCTTGCCGTCAACCACATTGGTGATGGAATCGCCAACCGGCTGCACAAAACAATTAATCAGCGTGGTTTGCAGGCCGGTACCCGCCGCACTGCTGACGCGGCCAGCCGGAATAAACCCGTTTTGCATCGCCCACAGAAATTCTTCCTGGTACTTTTTCCTGTTTTCAGCAGACTCAACCTCGGTCAGCGCCAAGGCCACCCGCTCCATCACCTCTTCCGCAGTGGTTTCATTCCCTTTGGCGTATTTTTCAATCAATACTTCCCGGGATATTTCCTGTGGCTCGGATAGAGCGGCTGTCGCGCTTTCATGTAGTTGCATGAGTTGCTCCTGAAAACAAATTGAGTTTAAAACCAACCACTTAACAAGAAACGAAGGAAGTTGTCCCGATGAACCGGGTCAGACTCATGGCAGGATAGCCTACGCTATTTTACAACCTAAACAGAAATGCTTCAGGCAAGCCTCAGGAACGCAGTTCCGCAATGAGCCGGGGAAGCAACTCATGCAAATCGCCCGCCAGGCCATAATCGGCAACCAGAAAGATCGGAGCTTCCGGATCATGGTTAATAGCCACAATGGTTTTGGCATCCTTGATGCCCGCCACATGCTGTATGGCGCCTGAAATGCCAATGGCAAAATACCGCTCCGGCGCGACAATTTTCCCGGTCTGGCCTATCTGGAGGTCATTTTTGACAAACCCGGCATCCACTGCCGCGCGTGAAGCGCCAACAGCACCGCCCAGCGTATCCGCCAGGGCTTCCAGCAATCCGAAACCTTCAGCCGAGCCAACGCCCTGCCCTCCGGCCACAATAACCCTGGCGGCTGAAAGATCAGGACGGCCTGTCCTGCCGACATCACGCGAGAGGCAGACCGACTTGCCGGTATCCGCCACCGGAACCAGCGTTTCGATGGTGGCGGGGCCACCTTCCGCAGCGGCTGCCTTAAAGGCTGTTGCGCGTATGGTCAGCACCTTTACAGGTTCGGCTGACTGAACAGTTGCAATAACGTTGCCCGCGTAGAACGGGCGCTCGAAAGTATCCGGCGCAAGCACCCGGGTCACTTCGGACACCATTTCCACATCCAGGCGCGCCGCCACTCTGGGAAGCACACTTTTTCCGAAAGCTGTCGCCGGAGCAAGGATATGGGTATAACCCGCAGCAACCGCAAGCACCTGTTCAGCCGCGTTTTCCGCCAGCCCGTACTGAAACTGCGGCGCATCCGCCAGCAATACGCGGGAAACGCCCTGTATATTGGCTGCCGCCTTTGCCGCTTCCCCGCATTCAAAACCCATAAGCAGCACGTCAATCCGACTGCCGCACAGACTTGCCGCCGTAACGGCGCTGGCCGTGCTGATATGTAATGCGTGGTTATCGTGCCCCGCTATGATAAGTATCGACATAATTGCTGCTGATCAAATAACTTTTGCTTCATTCTTCAATTTTTCAACCAGGGCCGCCACATCCGGGAGCATTTGCACGCCCGAGCGCGCGGGTGGCGTATCCATGCCAAGCACTTTCAGGCGCGGCGCGGCTGAAACACCCAGTTCTTCCGGCATGATCATCTCAATCGGCTGTTTTCTGGCCCTTGCCATATTGGGCAGGGTAACGTAGCGGGGCGCATTAAGGCCAAGATCAGCCGTCACAACGGCAGGCAGGGGCAACGACAGGGTTTTAGTGCCCTCATCCATTTCCTGGACAACATTGACGGTATCACCGTCCACCTGAATGGCCGAGGCAAAGATGCCCTGCGGCCAATCCAGCAACGCGGCCAGCATCTGCCCGGTTTGCGCGGCGTCATCATCAGTTGCCTGCCTGCCGAGCAACACCAGCCGGGGCGATTCCCGCTCCGCCAGCGCCTTCAATATTTTTGCCACGCCAAGCGGCTGGAGCACTTCATTTTCCGCACGCACCAGAATCGCGCGATCCGCGCCGATAGCCAGCGCCACACGCAAGGTATCCTGCGCCCTTTCCACTCCGCACGAGACCACCACCACCTCTGTCGCCTTGCCTGCCTCTTTCAGGCGAACAGCCTCTTCCACAGCAATCTCGTCAAAGGGGTTCATGGACATCTTCACGTTTTCCGTTTCAATGCCGCTCTTGTCAGGCTTCACCCGTATCCTGGCGTTGAAATCCACCACCCGTTTGACACACACCATGACCTTCATTCAATCTCTCCGGCAAACTGCTTTGGCTTCCCGTGCCGCCTGCAAAGCGGGGGAAGCCTTCATTTTCGTTTCAGGTAAATGGCGTACTCGCCATCAGATTCTGTCTGTTCGAGCAAGGTATTGCCCGTTTGTGTAGAGAAGAAGCGGAAATCGCCCACGGCGGCAGGGTCGGTTGCCAGTACCTTTAACACCTGCCCGCTTTCCATGCCCGCCAGCGCCTTTTTGGCCCAAAGGATAGGGATGGGGCACTTCTGCCCCCTTGCATCCACTTCCTGGCTGATTTTGATACCGCCGTCCATCCTCAAACCACAGGATCAGCCCAAACGTTCATCCACCCAGGCGGTAACACTCCTGAGCGCCTCCGGCAAACCGGAAGGATCTACCCCGCCAGCCTGCGCCATATCCGGCCTGCCGCCTCCCTTGCCGCCTACCTGCTTCGCCACATGGTTGACCAGATCGCCAGCCTTCATTTTTGCCGTCATATCAGATGTTACCCCGGCAATCAGGCTGACCTTGCCGTCATTAACGGTCGCCAGAACGATAGCAGCTGTTTTCAGCGAATCCTTCAGCTTGTCCATCGCGTTGCGCAGGCTTGCCACATCCGCGCCATCCAGCGTTGCCGCCAGCACCTTGACGCCTTTCACTTCCACAGCCTGGTTGACCAGTTCATCCCCCTGGCTTGAAGCCATTCTGGATTTCAGCGCGGAAAGCTCCCGCTCCAGCGCACGCGTTTGCTCCTGCATCTGATGAATACGTGTAACAAGCTCTTCCGGCTTGGCCTTCAGCACAAAAGCCGCCTCGTTCAACTTGCGCGACAACTCCTGTACCAGATCAATCGCAACAATGCCCGTTACCGCTTCCACACGCCTCACACCCGCTGCAATACCACCCTCGGAAATAATCTTGAAGAAACCGATATCCCCGGTACGCGACACATGCGTGCCGCCGCACAATTCACAGGAGAAGCCGATATCAATCACCCGCACCTCATCACCGTATTTTTCGCCAAAGAGCGCCATAGCGCCGCGCGCAATCGCCTGATCATAAGGCAGCAGTTCGGCATTAACGTCCTGGTTGGTGAGAATCTCCCGGTTCACAATCGCTTCAACCTCGCGGATTTCCTCTTGCGTGAGCGGCGCGTTGTGGCTGAAATCAAAACGGGTCCTTTCCGCGTCAACCAGCGAACCACGCTGGGCAACATGGCTGCCAAGCACCTGCCGCAGAGCCTTGTGCATCAGGTGCGTAGCAGAATGGTTGCGCATGGTCTGGGCACGCAGTTCCAGGTTCACACGAGCCGTAACCGTATCGCCAATCGCCAGCCTGCCGGAGAGCAAATGACCATGATGGCCCGCCACTTCCGCCTGGATTTTCTGGGTATCTTCCACCTCGAAGCGAACGCCATCGGCAACCAGCGCCCCGCAATCCCCTACCTGACCGCCGGACTCCGCATAAAACGGCGTTACATCCAGCACCACCACGCCATGCTGGCCTGCACTGATTTCCTCAACCGGCGAGCCATCCACATAAAGGGCAATCACCTTGCCCTCCTGCTGAAAACGTGTGTATCCGACAAACTCCGTCTTTTCTCCCTGGTACTCCAGAATGGCCGCCATTTTGAATTTACCCGCCGCCCGCGCGGTGGTTTTCTGATGCTCCATCGCATCATCAAATCCTGCCTCATCCAGCACGATACCGCGCTCGCGGCAGATATCCGCAGTGAGATCCAGCGGGAAGCCATAAGTATCATAAAGCGTGAAAGCCGTGCCGCCATCCAGCACCTTTGTCCCTGCCGGGAGCGCTGCTTCCAGAATCTTCATGCCATTTTCCAGCGTTTCGCCAAAGCGCTCTTCCTCATGCAGCAGAATACGCTCAACACGGGAAGCCGCTTCCTTCAGTTCCGGATAGGCATCCCCCATCTCGGCAACCAGATCCTTGACCAGCCGGTAGAAGAAAGGCTTTGATTCCCCCAGCTTGTGCCCGTGGCGAAGCGCGCGGCGAATAATCCTGCGCAACACATAGCCATGCCCGTCACTGCCCGGTATCAGCCCATCCACAATCATGAAAGCACTGGCGCGGATATGGTCCGCAATAACCTTCAGCGAATTGTTCGTCAGGTCTGTCGTGCCGGTTTCCCGTGCCGCGGCGCGGATCAGATTCTGGAACAAATCAATCTCGTAATTGCTGTGCACATGCTGGAGCACCGCCGCCAGCCTTTCCAGCCCCATCCCCGTATCCACGCAGGGCATCGGCAGCGGCAACATATTGCCTTCCTCATCCCGGTTAAACTGCATGAACACCAGATTCCATATCTCGATATAGCGGTCGCCATCCTCATCCGGCGTGCCGGGCAGACCACCCGGAATCTCCGGGCCATGATCGTAGAATATCTCGCTGCACGGGCCACAGGGACCCGTATCGGCCATCTGCCAGAAATTATCGGAGGCATAGCGCCCGCCCTTGTTATCCCCTATACGGATAACCCGCTCCTTCGGCAAGCCGATCTCGTTTACCCAGATGTCATGAGCTTCATCATCTTCCTGATAAACCGTAATCCAGAGTTTGTCTGGCGGCAGACCATAAACATCCGTCAGCAATTCCCAGGCGTAGCGGATCGCATCCCGCTTGAAATAATCGCCAAAGCTGAAATTGCCCAGCATCTCGAAGAAAGTATGGTGACGCGCCGTATAGCCGACATTTTCCAGATCGTTATGCTTGCCGCCCGCGCGGACACAGCGCTGGACCGAAACCGCCCGCGTGTAGGGGCGTTTGTCTATACCCAGGAACACATCCTTGAATTGCACCATACCGGCATTGGTAAGCAGCATGGTGGGATCATTACCCGGCACCAGCGGGCTGGAGCGCACGATCGTGTGCCCCCTGTCGGCAAAGAAGCGGAGGAATTTCTCGCGTATTTCAGAAGATTTCATGATTGTGAGAAGTAGCATTAGCGCCAAAGAAAGGATTATACGTTATTTGCCCGCCAAAGCACGGGCGCGCTTCTTCTATACGCTACCTTGATTATCTGACAACCCCGGATTTTGACGCTTCCCTTCTCCTATAGTGTGCGTTAATTCCAGCCCCTTGATTTTATTGAGGAATTTTTTGAAAATTTTGAAAAACCTGACCAAGTAGACTAAGTTTACTTAGCTAAGTTGCGCAACCTATTGATTAGACTTGATATTTTTTGAAAAGTCCGATTTTTATATGACGATTAACGTAATATGGGCGTCATATTCATAGCGTGTCCGGCTTATTTATTGCCGCAAGGAAAAATAATACGCGAATATCTCAAAAAACATTTACACTATACGGAATACGAAATTATTTTCCTTCCCGATCCTGAAAGGAGAATCGTGCGCGATGGATATCAATTTCCACTATTTCGCGATTAAGTCGCTGGCTGTTTATGCCGGTTTTTCTCCGGAGGACGCCCAGACTGTGGCCGAGTATTCGCAGTTCGTGGACGATTACAATCGAACGGGAACCGTCCAGTTTGAGGAAATACCTGAATTCGCGCGGCACCTGGCGAAAAAAAACGGGACCAGTTGGCATCTGTATTGCGTGACGACCGGCTTTTCCAACTTTATGGACATGGCGGGGCTTATTCGCCCTTCCCACCAGCGGCATATCTGCATCCCGTTTCACTTCAGTCCCCCGCAACCCCTGAACGCCCCGGTCGCGGACGATACCCTGTGGCGAACCGAGCCTGAAACCCTGCAAAAGCCGACGCTGCTGCGCGGGCTGCTGGAACAGGCTGAGAGCCGGTACAGGCAAAATCCTGCCGCGCGTGAAAACCTGATCGGCCTGGCTATCCTGTTGCATATTTTCGCGGATACATATGCGCACCAGCAATTTTCAGGAT
>JAISIS010000041.1 GCA_031261905.1 Burkholderiaceae bacterium | reverse complement strand
AGTCTTTCCCGCCAGTAACATAAAAGCTCCTTAAATAGCGTTACAGGAGCGTGTATGGCAATTGGCCTTCTTGCCCAGGTTGGTGTCGGTATCGTCACGTCCATTATGCATAGCCTGGTGTCAGATGTGTTTAAAAGCTCTGATACCCCGGAAACTACCGTGGCGCAAACGCTTGCCGCAAAGGTATCGATCAGCGATGAGGCTGCCGCGCTGACGCAAACGTCTGACGCCGCAAAAACGGTGGAGGCGATAAATCCTCTCGATAAACTTTTTGCCGGGACATCGGATTCCGTCAAGGCCGCATGGGAAAAAACACGTGAAACACTGGGGCTGGATACGGGCAACCAGGCGGCGTACTATCTTAATGACCAGGCGGTTATGGCGCTGATGGCGCAGAACGCGCCTCTGGTGGCTTCCGGCAAGCCGGGAGAAGAGGGCATCAGGCAGGTGGGGGCCTTTGGTTCGGTTGATTCCGCGCTGGATGCCGTGAATTTGGCGATCGGCAAACTGAACGCAACGCCTCAGGGCTATGATGTAAACCCGCGCGGCAGGCAGGCCGCACTTGAAATGTATGCCACTTTCCGCCAGAATCTGATGAATGCCTGATCGCGCCCTGGCGCTTTTTCAGGCTTCCTTGTGTATATTAAGCCGCCTTAGTGCTGCTTCAAAATTTGCCTCCCAGGGGGATGCATCAGTGTCGCGGTGCTCCATCATCTGAACGAAAGCTGCTGCCCGGCGGTTTCTCAGCTCGGAGCCGGAGACTTTAAAGCCGCGTTTTAACTCAAAGGGAAGCTGACCACGCCGGTCATACACGTATGCCGGTATGTGGTTGGTCCCGAATTCCACAATGGCGTAGTTGCGCATGATGAAGATGCAGGCATTGTTGTCGGCTGTTCCTGCATTCTCAAGCCCCAGCAGATGGCCTTCCATTGCACGGCGGATATCAATGAAATCCCGCGAGGCGTTGCCGCTGGCATGGCTGCCCAGGGCAAACCAGAGCGCCTCAATCCGGTGGTGGTATTGCGCCCAGAATTCTGCGCGCCTGAAGTCAAAGGGCGTACCGCTTGCCAGCAGACGGAAGAACTGGCGCACCAGGTGCTGCTTTATCCATACGGAAACCATTTGCCGGGCATCGGGGTTTACCGGCTTCCAGCCCCGCGCCTGATCGCCCAGCCAGGGGTTTTTCCATTGCGAGATGGAAAAATCGCGGAGCCGGGCATTGCTTTCCCTTTTTTCACTGTCGGCATAGCGGTTGATGATTTTTGCCAGTCCCTTGTCCACCGACCAGCGATTGCGGTTAAGGAGATTGATGGAAAGGTTGATGTGTTGCCTGAATTCGGGATCCGGTTTTTCGATGATTTCATCCACCTGCCCGTAAACCAGCCCGCGCGCCAGCCAGGAGGTTTTGCCTATTCTCAGGCGTTCGCATATATCGTTGAAGGCGGCAAAGTCGTTTTGCAGCGCCGCGCCCACATAAGCATGGCAAGGGTCTGCGGAAAAGATATCCGGGTGTTCGGCAATGGCGTTGACCCAGTCCGGGTTGAATTCCGGTACATTGATGCAGGACTGGCGCTGTTGCAGGAAGGTGCGGAGCTGCTGGCGGTTTTGCCATCCGGCTTCGCGGTTGTGCCATTGTCCGGCGGCGGGGTTGGGTATGCCCGGCTCATAGGCGAAATACGCGCCCATCAGCCCCTGGAAACAGCGCCGGAAAAGGCGGGGGCGATGGTGCAGTTTGTCAACATACTCCAGCAGCATGGGAAAGGCGCGGGTGTCTTCCATAAGGCAGGGCGCGCGCGGGCTGTACAACACCAGGCAGCCGTGGCAGATATGCCGTGCCTGCATGATGCCCGAAAGGCGCTTCTCGGCGTGAAAGCTGCGAAGGGCGGCTAGCACGCGGTGCGCTGACGGCGGCTCCAGCCCGGTGATGAGGGTGATCCACTGATCCAGTCCGGCGCGTTCGCCTTGTATGGCTTCGCTGTCGGGCGGCTCCAGGCGGGCAAGCACATGGGAGCCTTGTTCCCGCAGGCGGCGCTCAAGTGCCTGGACGGGCGTCATGGCTTAAATCCTGCATATGCCGAAATTACCGCGCGGCACATCCTCGTTTTTCACGCGCGGTTCGTCCAGCTCATAGTATTCCAGGCGCAATTCGATGCGGCGGCTTTCTTCCAGTGATTTTTTTGCGGAGTTGAAGGAATAGCCGCCCACCAGAAAAAGATCGCGCACTTTTTCCTTGTCCGCTTCGCTCAGCGGAATGTTTTCCGTAGCCACATTGGCCAGCAGCACGCACAGCACGCGCTGGCTGCGTTGCAGACTGAGATTCAGGTTCATGAGGTAATCGCCCCGCTGGTCGGCAAAGCCTTCTACTACGATGCGTTTGAGCCATTTACTGCCGGGTTGCGCCTGGGATAGCGCCAGGAGTTTCGGCAAAAAGCCGCGCAGGTATTTTGCCTGCTCCCGGGTAAGTTGCGAACTGCCTGTTTCAAAGCGCGCTCGGTTGCCAAAATCAATCACATTCCGCTCGCGGTTAATAGTCATGCCAGGGTATTGTTTGGCGACATCTTCAAGCTGGGTGAGCAATTGCCCTATATCTTCTTCGCGCGTAGCCTTGCGCTGCTCGGTTTCCGAAGCGGTTTTTGTCACGGCCAGGAGCGCCACGCTCATTACAAGGAGGAAAAGCACCATCAGCGCGGTCATGAGGTCGGCAAAGGAAATCCAGAAAGGTTTTTCGCCTTCGTCCTTGTGCTTCTTGCCGATGATGACGCGATTGCCGAGCATAATTATTACCTGCCTGTGTTTTGCCAGGGATTGCCGGTGAGGGATTGCCTGACGGTTCCCAGTTCTTCCAGCGTGGCGCCAAGTTCCTGCACGCCAACGCGGAGCAGGGTGACAGAATCCGAAAGGGCTTTCTGGAACTCCTGGTTGGCGTTGTCCACCGCCTTGACCATCCCGAAGGTAAAGGTGTTGTGCGCGTTTTCAATCACTTCGGAAACACGGGCCAGGTAGCCATCTGCTTCTTTTTGCGCTGTCACCAGCTTGACGGTCGCGCTTTCGATCAGGGCCAGCACTTCGCTGTTTAATGTGGCTTCACGGCGCGATTGCTCAACAGCGTTTTTCAGCGAGTCGAGGAATACGGTCATCGTATCGCGGGCTGTCTGGTAATCGGCCAGTATTCTGCCGAGTTCGCCCGATATGCCGCTGATGGAAACCGCCGCCTCGCTGAATTGCGAGACCAGGCCGGAAGTCCTGCCCAGGGTTTCCGTCATGTTGCGGCCTGTTTCCGCAAAGGCTGTTGAGGCGGCGTAAAGCACATCCGCGCCCGCGTTAAGGCGGGATACGGTAGTGCCTGTCACCTGCCGCATGGCGTTTACCGCCATTTTCATTTCTTCCACCGCTCTGGTAACGCCATTTGCCAGCATATCCACCTGATCACCAAATTCGCCCACGGTCTTGCGGTTTTCCTGCGCCATGTCGGACTGGTGTTGCCTGCCGGCTTCCGCGGCAGCCACGATATGGCCGCTCATGCCCTGGATAACTGCGCTCATCTGGTTGGCAATATCGTCAAGGGTATGCTGCAGGCGGGCCTGGGCGGCATCCTGTGATTGCGAAACCGCCTGGGTGAGCTGCTCGACAAAGGCGCCCATCTTTTCGTTTATCAGTTGCTGGCGGGCTTCCGCGCCAGTCATAGCCGCCGCCATCTGGTTTGCCATAGCGTGAACGGCGCTCTCTCCAGCCGATTCCACATTGCCCGCCATGCTTTCCATGCGGGAGATAGTCTCCTGGAGCGCATTTAGCGTTTGCTGCTGCACCTGGTTTATGTCGGCAACCTGGCTGCCAAGCAACTGGCGCAGGTTGTCATTAAAGTTGTCCAGCAGCTCATGCATCATGGCGTGTACGGCGGTTCCCTGCTCGGAACTGACGCGTTTGACGGCTTCGGTCATTTCGGTCAACGGGTCTTTCAGGCTGGCCTCAATGCTCCAGCTTATGCGGTTGCCAAGCAGGTTAAATGACGAGATTTGCTTTTCTGTTTGCTCCGCCATTATCTGCCTAAGCTCGGCAAGCAGCGCGCTTTGCATGGGCGCGGCCTGATCCGCAGTGTGTTCCGATGCTTTTACCAGGCGCGCAAGGTATTCTTCCCCGACGCCCGCGGAGAAAAAATCATCCAGCAATTGCGCCAGTTGTTCCACACTGGCGTGCAGATGGCTGAGGATGCCTTTTTCCACAAAGGTAACGCCCATCGCCAGCGTAATGGCGGCGGCGGAGACGATAAAGGCCATGGAAACACCGTGCAGCAGGTGGCTGAGGCTGTCACGGACGATGATCGGATTTTCGGATATCTGGAAGGCATGCAGGCCGGTAAGCAGACCGGAAAAGGTGCCGATAATGCCTACGCCGGTAAAAATGCCTGGCAGGTGGCGGAAGAAATCGGCGCGCAGGGGCATATCCACAATCACTTCCGGCCTGAAAAAAGCGCCTGCCGGCTGGGTGGAGCGCAGTTCTGTTTCCGGAAGGCCGGTGTGCGGGCTGTTTTCCGTCTGCTTGTGCAGGCTGTCCGCATATTCGAGCCAGAGGGCCTGCAGGAGGTTGGACTTTTCAAATGCCGCACCAATGGGCTTTTCCGGTTCTCTGGCGTTTTCCTTCAGCAAACGGATGGCGTGCGCCAGTTCGTCGCGGATGCGGATGGCGGGAAGAAGGAAGCGGATCAGAAAATCCAGGGCAAGGAAGCCGAGAATGGCGGCAAAGATATAAACATGGATAGGCAGGTTTTCAATCATGACGTCAAATCAAAATGCCGGGATGGGCAGGGCCGGGTTGATCTCATGCGTAGTTTAGCCGAGAAATCCGACCATGATGAGGGTTTCTGTATTGGCGGGGTTGCATACGCAACAGATTACGGTTGCGAAATCGTTCCGGCCTTTCCCTCTTTTACCGCTTTCATGTAAGATAGGAACGTTATACACAGCAAAAACAGAATGACATTCCCTGATCTACCCATTCAGGTTTTGAACAATGGGTTGCACGGATGTAACCCACATCCGTAAGCAAGCCTGTTTATTATTTAAAAACAATGTATTATAAATTTGAGCGAGAAACTTCTCGAGAAAAACCTTTATGAATGATCGTATTAGTTGCTGCAATCTTCAGGTGGACCCCGCCTTACACGCTTTTATTGAAAACGAGGCATTGCCAGGATCAGGAATAGACAGTGCCGCTTTCTGGAAGGGGTTTGATGAAATCATCCATGAAATGACGCCCAAAAACCGGGCGCTGCTGGCCGAGCGGGAACGTCTTCAGCAGGAAATTGATGGCTGGTATAGCAGGCATACTGGGCCTGTAGCCGATATGGAGGCATACAAAAAGTTTCTGAAGGATATCGGTTACCTGACGCCGGTGCCTGAAAATGTCAGGATTGACCCCGTAAATATTGATTTTGAAGTCGCATGGCAGGGCGGCCCCCAACTGGTGGTGCCGCTGACCAATGCCCGGTATGTGCTCAATGCCGCCAACGCCCGCTGGGGCAGCCTCTATGACGCGCTGTACGGAAGCGACGTTATCCCGGAAGATGACGGAGCAACGCGCGGCGGCAAATACAACCCGGTTCGCGGCGACAAGGTGATTGCCTACGCGGGCGGCTTGCTGGACCAGATTATTCCGCTGGAAAACGGCTCGCACCGCCAGGCGGTTGAATATACCCTGCAACGCGGCAAGCTGGTCGTGCGTTTACAGGACGATTCCGTTACCACCCTCAAAAACCCGGAGTGTCTGGTTGGCTTTACTGCGGATTCCGGTGCGCCCGAATCCATCCTCTTTTGCCAGAACAGGTTGCACTTCGAGATTATCTTCGACAGGAACAGCCCGATCAGCAAGCAGGATCCGGCGTGCAAGCGCGATATCATGATCGAAGCCGCCACCACCACCATCATGGATTGCGAGGATTCTGTCGCGGCGGTGGATGCGCAGGATGTAGTTGTGGCCTACCGCAACTGGCTGGGCCTGATGACGGGCGATCTGGAAGAAACCGTTACCAAGGGCGACAAGACCTTCACCCGCAAGATGAACCCGGACAGGGTTTACAAGGCGCTTGGCGGCGGTACGCTGACGTTGCCTGCCCGGAGCCTGATGTTTGTCAGGAACACCGGGCTTTTGATGACAAACCCGGCCATCCTCGACAAGGATGGGGCCGAAGTGCATTCCGGCATCATGGAAGCTGTGGTCAATACACTGAGCGGCAAGCGTGACCTTGCCACCAGGAGAAATTCCCGCAACGGTTCCATTTATGTTGTGATCCCCAAACTGCACGGTCCCTATGAAGTCGCCTTTATCGAGGAACTTTTCTCACGGGTTGAAAAGCTGCTTGGCCTGCCGGAAAACACCGTCAAACTCGGCATCATGGATGAGGAGCGCCGTACCAGCGTCAACCTGAAAGCCTGTATTAACGCGGTGCGCCATCGCCTGGCCTTTATCAATACCGGTTTCCTTGACCGTACAGGCGATGAAATCCATACCTCCATGGAGGCTGGCCCGATGATCCGCAAGGGTGATATGCGCCAGTCCAAATGGCTCAGGGCTTACGAGATCAACAATGTCCAGGTTGGCCTGGAATGCGGCATGAAGGGTCTTGCCCAGATCGGCAAGGGCATGTGGGCCATGCCGGACAATATGGCCGACATGATGAAACAGAAAATCGGCCACCTGACCGCGGGCGCCAATACGACTTGGGTCCCCTCGCCAACGGCCGCCACCCTGCACGCGCTGCATTACCACATGGTGGATGTGGA
>JAISIS010000196.1 GCA_031261905.1 Burkholderiaceae bacterium | reverse complement strand
TTCCTGACGCAACCCGGAAATACCCGGCGGCTGTGCGAAAGCACTCCCGCCTTTCTTTTTTGCGGGATGCAAGCCAGTGCGCGTATCAAAGGGGGCGCAAGGGAAGGGCCGGAAACAGGGATTACCGGATTACCGGATAAAAGCGGAAAGCGGAAAAACAGGCGCAGGAAATCCGGGTGATGCCGGATAACCCATGAAAAGAAGGAATCAGATTTTTCCCTGGTTTTTCAGGCGGCTCAGGGTTTCGGGCGAAAGGTTAAGGTAGGATGCCAGTTCTTTTTTCGGCATACGGTCAAACAGATCCGGATGCTTGCGGAGAAAACGGTGTACGCGTCCCGGCGCATCCAGCAGATGCAGGGTAATGGTATGCGACATGATGCTGCTCATGATGCGCATGACTTCCAGCTCGAAAAACTGTTTGAGTTTGGGTTTGTCCTCAATATAGGCGGACCATGCCGGCATGGCGATTCTGGCGACCCGGCTTCTGGTGACGGCGATAATGCTGAAGGAGGCGGCCTTGTTCAGACGCCACGAGGCATACGTAGCCTCCATATACCGCTCGCTGGTGAAGCGCAGGATCATTTCCTTGGCGTGCTGATTGGCGACTGCGCGCTTCAGGATGCCGTCAAGGACAAAAATCACATCCAGATTGCGATCGCCCTGATGGGTCAGGCAATCGCCTTTAAGATGATCAGTCACGTCCAGATGCGGTTCCAGCTCAAGTAATTCCTGTTGGGTCAATTCCTTGAGGATGCAGTTTTGCGAAAGCTGTACGCGAATAATATTTTTTTCGGGGTGATTTGCAATTAATGCCATGAATCATCAATTCGGTATTTGATATGACGCGTTGAAATTACAGAACGAAGCATCTCAGAAAACTTGACAAAGATCAAGAACTTGTTAGTTACAAACTGAAAAATTGACGTAAGTCAAGCACATATCGCGGGGGAAGCGGCTATGATAATAGGCAGCTTGAATATTTGGCAGTAAAGCAGCAGTATCGTAAAGAGCAGGGTGTCTGCCGGATATTAGGTCATCCCCAGTTTACCCCTCCGAGGGAAAGCAAGTGACGTTTCCTTTGGCGGGAAGGAGTTGTAAAAGTTGTAAGGAAGCAATTTATACCAACGAATGGAGGAAAACGCATTATGGGTAACTATCCAATACCAACCAACAAAGCATTATCTGGCGTACGTGTTCTTGACATGACCCACGTACAGGCAGGTCCGACTTCATCCCAGCTCCTGGCATGGTTGGGGGCAGACGTAGTCAAGTTTGAAGCCCCGACCGGTGACATCACCCGTCAGCAGCTCGCCGTTACCAGAAACGGCAAGCGTGAAGAAAGCTTCTACTTCAAAATGCTGAACAGTAACAAGCGCTCCATTACTGTCAACATGAAGAGCAAAGCAGGTCAGGAAGTATTCGAACAGCTCGTCAAGAATTGTGACGTGATTATGGATAACTTCGGCCCCGGCGTTCTGACGCGTCTGGGTTATCCCAATGAGAAGCTGCAAGAACTCAACAAGGGTCTGATTATCGCCTCCATTAAAGGTTTTGGCGCTTCCGGCCCCTATGCAAGCTACAAGGCTTATGAGCCGATTGCACAGGCAATGGGCGGCGCAATGGCAGTAACCGGCTCCATGGAAGGTCCTCCGACCATCAGCGGCGCCTTCATCGGTGACAGCGGCACCGGCGTGCATCTGGCGCTGGGTATTTGTGCTGCACTGTATCATCGTACGCACAATGGCGGTATTGGTCAGGAAGTGGAAGCTGCGATGCAGGATTCCGTGCTTAACCTGTGCCGTGTGAAAATGCGTGACCATCAGCGTCTGCTGGGTGGTACGGCTGGATTGAGCGAGTACAGCCCGCCGACTATGGGCCTGACCTATGTGCCGCGTGCACTGAACGATTCCGGTGGCGGTCATATCGGCAGTGCGATTCCGTGTAAGCCTTTCGGCCCGAACGACTATGTTTACATGGTTGCACAGGCGCCGATCGTTCCCGTACTGCTGAAGGAAATCGGTCTGGCTCCGGATGACGAGCGTTTTGCGCCTGCAGCCGCACGTAACAAAAACCAGGTTGAATTCTGGAAGTATGTGTCGGAATACACCAAGAACTATGACAAGTTCGAGGTAACGGCACGCTTCAATTCGCTGGATATCCCCTGTGGCCCGGTTCTGTCTACCGACGAAATCACCAGAGACGAGCATCTTGCACATCGCGAAATGTGGGTCAAGGTTGAAGGCCATCCGGAAGGTGATTACTACACGGTTGGTATGCCGGTCAAACTCTCTCTGGGTAACGTTGACAAGATCTTCCCGTCTCCGGGCCTGGGTGAGCATAACGAAGAAATCTCCAAGAGTGTTTGCGGTTTCTCGGATGCTGACTACAAGAGACTGCAAGAATCCGGTGCATTTACCAGCCCGCCGAAGAAGTAATTGCTTTTCGGGAGCATAGGAAACAATAAGCGCAAGCTTCATTGACCGGGAATGGGTGGTGCTTTTCTGACCACCCATTCTTTTTTTTTAGAGGTTAAGTTATGCGGGTTGTGATTATTGGACAACAAAGTTTCGGAAAAGCGGTGATGGAGGCTTTTCTGGACCGCGGCGATGAGGTTGCCGGGGTTTTTGCGGCGCCGGAAAAGCCGGGGTTTCCCACCGATCCCTTGCGTGCGGAGGCGGAAAGAAGAAACATTAAGTTGTTTCAGTTACCCAGCCTGACAGACTCCGCTGCGGAAGTGGCGATGAAAAGTCTGGATGCGGATATTGGCGTCATGGCTTTTGTCCTGCAATTTGCGCCGCAAAATTTTGTCAATCTTCCGCGCTTCGGCACAATCCAGTATCACCCCTCCCTTTTGCCGAAATATCGTGGTCCGAGTTCCATCAACTGGCCGATTGTCTGCGGCGATACCGAAACCGGCCTGACCATTTTCCGCCCGACGGACGGCATGGATGAAGGGCCGGTGATTCTCCAGAAGAAGGTGCCCATTTTGCCGGATGATACGCTGGGCAGCATTTATTTTGACCAGCTTTTCCCAATGGGCGTGACGGCCATGCTGGAAGCCGCGGATCTGGTTGTATCCGGCAAACATACCGAGACCCCGCAGGATGATACGCAGGCCAGTTACGAGGGCTGGTTTCGCGCCACAGAGGCCAGGATCAACTGGAATATGCATGTCAGCCTGATTTACAACCTGATTCGGGGCAGTGATCCTTCGCCGGGCGCCTGGACAACGCTGGATGGCGAGACAATCCAGATACTCGGCGCGCGCAAGCAGGCATTTGCTTCATCTCGCCACATCCGGCTTCCGCCAGGTTCCATTTCTGCTATTGGCGAGAAGAGCTTCCGGATTATTGCCCACGGTGGAGAGATCGAAGTTTTTTCCGTCCGTCCTGCCAATTCAGGGAAGAGGTCAGCCATTGAATACGGGCGTCAGAAAGACCTGAATATCGGAACGCGTTTCGGTACCTGAGCGGCAATAGTGTTGCCGCATATAAATTTCATTGACCGTTTTCTGCAAATTGCTGCTATGATTGCAGCTACCGAGGAGCGTTGCGACGAAATAACCTGAAGGTTTTTGTTGTTATTTCGCCAGGCTCGGTTTTCTCTTTAACGGCGCTCACGTTACTTTTTTCTATTTTTTCAGAAAAGGAGGGCGTGATGAGCGCTGTTGTCAAACCACAGGACGATTATTTTATTGCGGACATATCACTGGCCGAATGGGGCCACAAGGAAATCCGCATTGCTGAAACCGAAATGCCTGGTCTGATGGCGATTCGTGAAGAATATGCCGTTGGCAAGCCTTTACAGGGCGCGCGTATTACCGGTTCCCTGCATATGACCATCCAGACAGCCGTCTTGATCCAGACGCTGGAAGCCCTGGGCGCGCAAGTCCGCTGGGCTTCCTGCAACATTTATTCCACCCAGGACCATGCCGCTGCGGCAATTGCTTCCGGGGGGACGCCGATATTTGCCTACAAGGGCGAAACGCTGGATGAATACTGGGATTTTGCCCACAGGACCTTTGAGTGGCCTGATGGAGGGTATTCCAACATGATCCTTGATGATGGCGGCGACGCCACCCTGTTGCTCCATCTGGGCAGCCAGGCGGAGCAGGATATTAAAGTGCTGGATAATCCGGGTTCGGAAGAGGAAACCTGCCTCTTTAATACCATCAGGCGCCACCTGGCGAAGGACAGCAAATGGTATTCCACACGCCTTGCCCATATCAGGGGCGTCAGCGAAGAGACCACAACCGGCGTTAACCGGCTGTACCACATGCACAAGGAAGGCACGTTGCGCATTCCGGCCATTAACGTCAATGATTCCGTGACCAAATCCAAATTTGACAATCTCTATGGTTGCCGTGAGTCGCTGGTGGACGGCATCAAGCGCGCGACCGATGTGATGGTGGCCGGCAAGATTGCGGTGGTATGCGGTTATGGCGATGTGGGCAAAGGTTGTGCGCAGGCCTTATCCGCCTTGTCCGCGCAGGTATGGGTTACCGAAATTGACCCGATTTGCGCGCTTCAGGCCGCTATGGAAGGCTATCGCGTCGTGACCATGGATGAAGCTGCGGAGCATGGCGATATTTTCGTGACGGCTACCGGCAACTACCATGTGATCACCTATGACCACATGAGCCGGATGAAAGACCAGTCCATCGTTTGCAACATTGGCCATTTTGACAGCGAAATCGATGTCGCCAGCCTGAAGGAATGCCGCTGGGAAAACATCAAGCCCCAGGTAGACCATGTAATCTTCCCTGACGGGCACCGGATTATCTTGCTGGCGGAAGGCCGCCTGGTAAACCTGGGTTGCGCAACGGGGCATCCTTCCTATGTAATGAGTTCCTCATTTGCCAACCAGACGCTGGCGCAGATCGAATTGTTCAGCAATACATCCGCGTATCCGGTCGGTGTTTATACCCTGCCGAAGCACCTGGATGAGAAAGTGGCGCGGCTGCAACTGACAAGGCTGAACGTCCGTCTCACAGAGCTGACGGACGAGCAGGCGGCCTATATCGGCGTCAGCAAGGAAGGGCCGTACAAGCCGGAATATTACCGTTACTAATCTGCGGCAAAGCGGTTTTTGCCTGCTGACGGCCCAAAGCCGTGCAGTATAAAGCCGCTTCCTGAGCAACGGGGGGCTGATGCGTCTGGTGATGGTATGGCTGATTAATTCGGTGGCGATTTTTTCGCTGCCGTACCTGATGTCGTCCATTACCGTCAGCGGTTGGGGTGCAGCCTTACTGGCGGCATTGGTCCTTGGCCTGATTAATGCGCTGATAAGGCCGGTGCTGGTGCTGCTGACGTTGCCGGTCACGGTGTTGACGCTTGGTCTCTTTATTTTTGTTGTCAACGGGTTGATGTTCTGGCTGGCCTCGGACCTGGTATCAGGGT
>JAISIS010000178.1 GCA_031261905.1 Burkholderiaceae bacterium | reverse complement strand
CTGGTGGTCTGCGGTGGCGGCCATATGGAAGCGGTGGACGGGTGAATTCTGGGGCGAAATGCGCTCGCTCGTGCATGTGCGCAATGTGGAGGCCCCGGATGCGCTGATCCTTTCGCCGGAACAGGCGTACTTCCTGCGGGAGAATCTCATGCTCAGGCTGCTTGGCGCGCGCGTTTCCATGATGGCGCGCGATCACAGCTCTTTTTCCGGCGACATGAAAGCGGCGATAAGGATGATAGACACCTACTTTGACGTCACTTCTCCCCGGGTGAAAGCCGCTAGGGAAACGCTGGCGCATATCATGGACAAGAATGTGGCGGTGAATCTGCCCACCCTGTCAGACAGTCTGACGGCGGTGCAGAATTACCGGACCAAACCGTAAGGCAGGCGGGCCATGCGCATCTTCCTCTGGCTTTTCGGCATATTCGCTTCGGCGGTAGGGCTGGCTGTGCTGGCACGCTACAACGTTGGCAATGTAGCCGTGTTTTTCCCGCCATACAGGATTGATTTTTCACTGAATTTATTCCTGCTGATCCTTTTTGTCTTCCTGTGCCTGATGTATCTGGTGATACGTGCGGTGGATGTCGCCAGAAGGCTACCCGTGCAGGTGGCCGAATACCGGCGCAAAAAGCGCGAAGATGAAGGCAACCAGGCCTTCAGGGAAGCGTTAAAGGCCCTGTTTGAGGGGCGTTTCGTGTATGCGGAAAAAGCCGCTGAAAAAGCGCGGGACTTGCCGGAAAATGCAGGCAACGCCGCGTTGATTGGCGCGCGGGCGGCCCATTCGCTTTCGCAGCCGGAGCGGCGCGATGCCTTTCTGGCCAGCCTGGAGACTGATGAGACGTTCAAAACCGCCCGCCTGATGACGGCACTGGAATTGCTGGTAAAAGATCACCAGACACGTGACGCGCTCCGGATACTGGATACCCTTAATGCGAGCGGCACGCGCCACTTGCAGGCGCAGCGCTGGGCGCTGGAGGCGCACCGGCAGGCAGGTAACTGGGGTGAAGTGCTGAAGCTGGCACAATCCCTGGAAAAACATCACGCCATCCAGCCTGTGCTGGCAAACCGCTTGCGGGAACTGGCCTATTCCGATCTGTTTGCGCCTCCGCAGGATGCGGAAAGCGTGCGGCGTCTTTGGGCAAACGTGCCGGAAGACGACAGGACCAGTCCCTGGATTGCCGTTCGCGCGGCACGGGCCTTTACAGCCTGTGGCGAAGATGATGCCGCGCGGGAATTGCTGGTTCACGCCATCAGGGCGCAATATGACGACAGGCTGATTCGCGCCTACCGTTTTGCGGCGGCGCAGCCCGGTTCTGAAGCGCTGGTCAGGCAGATTGAAAACTGCGAAGCCTGGATGGAAGCGCATCCGTCAGATCCTGAACTCATGCTGACGCTGGGCGCGCTGTGTTTCAGGGAAAAGCTGTGGGGCAAGGCCGAAAACCACCTGGAAAGGGCCAGCTACCAGAAAGACCCCGCCATTTTACGGGAGGCGCACCTCCTCTTGGCGCAGTTGCATGAAATGCTGGGGCATGAAGAAGAGGCGGCCAGACACTATAAAACCTCTGCGCTTGCCGGAAACGGCTAAACGGGCGGATAGCGGCGTTGCGCTACTCTACTTTGTTCGCGTTTTCCTGAAAATCGAGGCGTTGGATTTTGGCAGGTTTTTCAGGCGGACATTTGCCGCTTCGTTGCCGTGATTTGCCGCGCGCTGGTACAGATCAATGGCGGTTTCCCGGTTTTCCGGCACGCCCGTACCGGATTCGTACAGGCGGGCCAGATTGTATTCCGCCGGGGCATAGCCCTGGTCTGCAGCGCGCTGAAACCAGCTTGCCGCCTTGATATTATCTTTTTGCGCGCCGCGTCCCTCAACCAGGATAACGCCCAGCTTGTTTTGCGCCTGTGCATAGCCTTTTTTGGCGGCCAGGAAATACCAGTGCACCGCCTGTTCGTCATTCTTCTTCACGCCAAAGCCGCCGGCGTACATCACTCCCAGCGCGTACTGCGCTTCCGGCAGGCCTTTGGAGGCCGCGCGTCGCAGTAGCTTTACCGCTTCTTTAGGATTCTTTTCCACCCCCTTGCCGGAAGTGTAGAGGCTGGCCAGATTGTACTGGGCATCTGGGTATTGCTGGTCGGCCGCCTTTTTATACATCTCGGCGGCTTTTTTCATATCTTTCGTGGCGCCCCGGCCTTCGGCATACATATAGCCCAGGTAATTCTGTGCGGGAACAACGCCCTGATCAGCTGCCTTTTTGTTCCAGTTAAAGGATTTCCTGTCATCCTTGTCAATATGGTTGCCCATCGCGTACATCAGACCCAGCGCGTACTGGCAGCGAGGGTCATCTTTTTGCGTCCCCTGCTGGAAAGAGAAAAGCGCGCGCTGGTATTGCTTGTTGCGGAAAAAGGCGACCCCGTCCGTGAAATTATCCGCCAGCGCCTGCCCGCCCAGGAGACAGGCGGCCAAAAAACAGAGTGAGCGGAACAGCATCTTCATGAACTTGCCTGTGACACATGTAACAGTTTTACAAGGTTATCCCGTATTTTAGGGGCTAACAGGGGAAAAGGGAAATATAAATACCGCCCTCCGGTCGTTGTTTGTACGGCATCACAGAAGACATTGCGCTTGATATGGCTATGGAGCTTGGCGTAGTCAGGGAAGGGCAGTCATGAAATATGGAAAAGCCCTATCAACGGGAATGTCTTTCCTGTGCCATACAAACTTCTCAGAAAAATACAGCCAACGCCATCCTGAAACAAGCTGGCATTGACCACAAAATTTGATGTCTTTCCTGAGTATATAAAAAGATGATGCATATACCTGACACTTATCCATACAAAAAACCGCCTTCGGGCGGTTTTTTTGTTGGGCTGAGGAAATTTTTTACAGTTTTTTGCACGAATTTTTTGCTGTGCGGGAACTTTTGCAAAGCCAGTGCCGGCGGGAGATTGCGGGATATAAGGGGGAAAAGCCGCGCTGTTCGCGCTTATGGTTTTTGGGAAAATATGCTAACCAAGTCCTAAATATTTCCCGCCGCCGTCCGTAAAATGGTTCATGTACAGCGGTCGGCTTTGATAAAAGAGCACACCAATGTCGGGAGTCATAACCTTTATTTTCAGGACTCCTGCAATGGTATCAATGGTATTCAGGGAGAATTACCATGGCTCAAGTTATCAACACCAACATCAAGTCCCTTAACGCACAACGTCACCTCGACAGCACCAACACCGCCCTTGGCACCGCAATGGAACGCCTCGCTTCCGGCAAGCGCATCAACAGCGCCAGGGACGATGCTGCCGGTCTGGGTATTTCCTCGCGCATGACCAGCCAGGTCAACGGCATGAACCAGGCGATTCGTAACGCCAATGACGGTATCTCGCTGTCGCAGACTGCTGAAGGCGCACTCTCCACATCTGCGGACATGCTGCAACGCATCCGCACCCTGGCGGTGCAATCCTCCAACGCCTCCAACTCCGCGCAGGATCGCCAGTCCCTGCAAGCCGAAGTGAACCAGCTCCTCGCCGAACTGGATCGTACGGCGCAAACCACGACCTTCAATGGTCTGAAGTTGCTGGACGGCACGATGGGTACGGCAGTGTTCCAGGTGGGCGCAAACGCGGGTGAATCCATTTCGATGGGTGGTACCAACTTCCGCACCAGCCAGTATGGCAACAATACAAAAGACGACTATGTGGCTGCCGCCGCCACAACTGCCGCCGCCTTCTCTGCCGCCGTCAATGCAGTGACATCCGGCAGTCTCAAGATTCAGAGTTCTGATGGCACGGCAACTATCACTACCACCGCAGGTGAAAGCGCCAAGGATATTGCCCAAGGCATTAACGACCAAAGTGGTGTGACCGGCGTTACCGCCAAGGCAAAAACGGTTGCAGCCTTGGCAGTGGAGGATGGCGCTACAGGTACTGCCACCCACCAAGTGTCGTTCAACCTTTATTCCGACAATGCCACTGCCGTTGTTGTCAGCGCTACGGTCAGTGATCCTGCTACCAGGGAAGGAAATGCGCAGTTGGTCAGTCAGATTAACAAAATGTCTGGTCAGACCGGTGTTACTGCGGAATGGGATGATGCAAACCATGTCGTCAAACTGACCAATAGTTCCGGCAGTGACATCAAAATACAGCAGACCGGTGTCGTTAACGGGACAACCTCTTCGGACGATGAAATCAATGTCGGAACATACGCAGCAAATGGGACTGTGACAGCCGGTGCGGCAAATATCCTCGGAAGCGCGACTGCTGACACCACAGTGGTCACGGGGACAATCAGTCTTTCAGCCGAAAAGTCCTTTAATGTGTCTGATACGACCACCGGCTTGTCGATGAACGGGTCATCCACCTTGCGTACCGTAGCAGAGATTGATGTTTCGACGTATGACGGCGCACAAAAAGCCATTGATATCGCTTCTGCGGCAATCAACGCGATTAACAGCCAGATGGCGACCTATGGCGCCTTGCAGAACCGCATGCAATATACGGTGGATAACCTGACGGTTTCGTCGGAAAACACCACCAATGCAAGAAGCCGGATTGAAGACGCTGACTATGCGGCAGAAACGGCCAACCTCTCCAGGGCAACCATCCTGCAGCAAGCTGGTACGGCCATGCTGGCGCAAGCCAACCAGCAGCCGCAAATCGTCCTCTCGCTGATCCAGTAAGGATAGGTGATTAACGGTTAAAACCGGCCCGGCCTGAAAAGGCCGGAAGCAGTAAAGGCAGCGCCCCGGCACGCTTTTTGCGGACCGGGGCGAGGTTACAGGGAAAAAACGGAGCGGGCATCTGTGGCTGATCCGGGTTTTTCCGGGCATACAGGGAGAGTTGTCATGGAAGTCAGGGCGCTTTCGTCAAGGCCCGCTCCTGAACATCAGGGTAACACCCGTCTTTAACAAATCCCCGGCAGCAAACCCTGCCGGGGATTTTTTTTGCCAATTTACCCTAAAGTTTTTTAATTCCCCAGCCGTTAACAAAGATAAGCATTCATTTGCCCGGAATCCGGGCTGTTTCCGTTTGCGGGAACACGGGCGGGTACGCGGCCAATGGCCGCATTTACAGGAGAATAGCCATGCCAGGGATTAATAACAGTATGAACGTGCAACACGCCACGCGCCATTTGAACCGGACGCAGGAAATGCTTGCCAACGCCACTGAGGAGCTGGCTTCCGGCAGGCGTATCAACCGCGCGAAGGATGATGCGGCGGGCCTTGCGATTGCTGCGGGCCTTACAACGCAAATCAGCGGGATGAACCAGGCAGAACGAAACGCGTATGACGGCGTTTCAATGGCGCAAACCGCCGAGAAGGCGCTTTCGGTTTACTCGGACAGTCTCCAGCGTATCCGCGAACTGGCGGTTCAGGCTTCAAACATCACGCTTTCACCGGATGCCCTCCGGGTAATACAGGGTGAAGTCAACCAGTTGCTGACGGGCCTGAACGATGTTGCAAACAGTACGACCTTTAACGGACAGAACCTGCTGGACGGCACGATGGCCGCGCAAACTTTCCAGGTGGGGCCGGACGCGGGCGATACTGTCACGGTGGGCGGTACTGATTTCCGCACGAACGCTTATGGTAACAATCGCCTGGAAAGCTCGGCGGTGCAGCCGGGTACTACGGTTGCCGCCAGTACGCTTACGGTATCGGGCAGCGCGGGTTCGGCAACTGTTGCCGTTGACGCGGGCGCCTCGGCTGCCGATGTGGCTGCCGCCATTAACGCGCAGTCTGGTAATACCGGGGTGACGGCAAGCGCCACGACGGAGGTGAACCTGGGTAATCTCCAGCCCAGCCAGGATTATGCTTTTGAGCTGACGTCGGGTAACGCGCAGCCGGTGACGGTGGCTTTTTCTGTAGGTGCGGATGGTGACCTAGCTTCCGCCGTGGAGGCGTTTAACCAGCAATCAGCCAAGACCGGGGTAACGGCCCAAACGGATGCTGTTACGGGCGGCATCAAGCTGACCAATGCCGCAGGAGATATTGTTGGCCTGCAGGCAAAACCCGGTTCTAACCTGACGTCCACGATGCGTGAATACGATGCCGAAGGCAATCTTTCTGCGGCGGCAACGGTAACGGATGCCGGGGTGACGGAAGCGGCCGGTACGCTGACGCTGAATTCGCCCGAGGCCTTTTCGGTGACGGAGTCCACCCCTATGAACGGGATTGCGCTTTCCGGGCCATCGCGACTGGATACGGTGGGAAGTATCAGTCTGCAAAGTTTTGAGGATGCGCAGCGCGCGA
>JAISIS010000158.1 GCA_031261905.1 Burkholderiaceae bacterium | reverse complement strand
CATATCCCGCATCACCTTGGTCCAGAAACGGGCATACAACAGGTGCATGACGGCGTGTTCAATGCCACCGATATACTGGTCCATCGGCATCCAGTGGTCAATGCGCCCATCCGTCATGGCGTCAGGATTACCAGGGCAGCAGTAACGCATGAAATACCAGCAGGAATCCACAAAGGTATCCATCGTATCGGTTTCACGGCGTGACGGTCGACCGCATACCGGGCATGGTACATTCAGGAACTTTTCATCGCGAGCCAAGGGATTACCCGAACCATCCGGCACCAGGCCTTCAGGCAGAATAACCGGCAGGTCCTTTTCCGGTACCGGCACAGCGCCACAGGTCGGGCAATGAATAATCGGAATAGGCGTTCCCCAGTAACGCTGCCTGGAAATCCCCCAGTCGCGCAAGCGCCAGGTTACCGTTTTTTCGCCCAGCCCCATTCCGGCAAGAGTCGCGGCAATGGCGTCAACCGCCTCCTGATGGCGAAGGCCGTCATAACGCCCTGAGTTAATGCAATGGCCGTTTTCCTTGTCGGCATACCAGTCGCGCCACTCCAGCTCCGAAAAAGTCTTGCCGGGCACTTCAATCACCTGGCGGATGGGCAGGCCATATTTAAGGGCAAATTCAAAATCGCGCTCATCGTGCGCGGGAACCGCCATCACCGCGCCATCGCCATAGCTCATCAGCACATAATTTCCGACCCATACCTCGACAAGCTGGCCAGTCAACGGATGCCTGACCATCAGGCCAGTCGGCATCCCTTTCTTTTCCATGGTCGCCAGATCCGCCTCGATCACGCTGCCTTTTTTGCATTCCGCAATAAACTCGGCCAGTTCGGGATTACGCTGTGCGGCAAAGGCAGCCAGTTCATGCTCTGCTGCGACCGCGCAAAACGTCACGCCCTTGATCGTATCGGCGCGGGTAGTAAACACCCACAACTTGCCATTGCCAATCAGCGCCCCGTTGTCATCGCGTATCTCGTGCGGAAAGGCAAAGCGCACGCCAACAGACTTGCCTATCCAGTTTGCCTGCATCACGCGCACACGCTCCGGCCAGCCGGGCAGGCGGTTCTCGACATAATCCAGCAACTCTTCCGCATAGTCGGTAATGCGGGCGTAATACATCGGGATTTCCCGTTTTTCAATCAGCACACCGGAGCGCCATCCACGCCCGTCAATGACCTGCTCGTTGGCCAGCACCGTCTGGTCAACCGGATCCCAGTTAACCGTGCCGGTACGCTGATAAATAATGCCCTTTTCGAGCATCCTGAGAAACATCCACTGATTCCATTTGTAGTAGTCCGGATCACAGGCGGTCATTTCACGCGACCAGTCCATACCGAAGCCCATGGATTCCAGTTGCCCCTTCATGTAGGCGATATTGGCATAAGTCCATTGCGCGGGCGGCACGCCATTTTCCATGGCGGCATTCTCGGCAGGCATGCCAAAGGCATCCCATCCCATAGGTTGCAGCACGTTGTACCCGTTCATGCGCAGATAACGGTACATCACATCATTAATGGTGTAATTGCGCACATGCCCCATGTGAAGGCGTCCCGAAGGATACGGCAACATGGAGCAGGCATAGAATTTGCCTTTGGGATAACGCGCGTCGTTCTCAACCGTTTTATAGGCGTCAGTCGCCTTCCAGTGGGCCTGTACGGTTTTTTCAACATCGGACGGACTATATTTGTCTTGCATGATACCTGGGAAGTAATGTCAGTTAAAACAGCATGGCGGAGCAAAGGCCAGTCAGGCGTCTTTCAGCCCCAGCACATCCTGCATGTCGAAAAGACCGCTGGTCCTGCCGGTCAGAAAACGCGCCGCCCGCAAACTGCCCTGCGCATAAGCTGCGCGGCTGGACGATTTATGGGATATCTCGATGCGCTCGCCAATCCCGGCAAAAAGCACAGTATGGTCGCCAATGATATCGCCACCCCTTACCGTGGCGAAACCGATCGTTGAAGGATCACGCTCTCCCGTTATCCCTTCGCGAGCAAGAACGCCGCATTCGCGCAGATCACGGCCCAGCGCACCGGCAATGACCTCACCCATCCTGAGAGCGGTACCGGAAGGCGCGTCAATCTTGTGCCGGTGATGCGCCTCAATGATTTCAATATCGTAGCCACGGGAGAAGTGCCTTGCCGCCACTTCCAGGAGCTTCATCGTCACATTGACGCCCACACTCATATTCGGCGCGAAAACAATGGCAATATTTTCCGCAGCCCTGGCAATACTCGCCTTGCCCGCGTCATTAAAACCCGTTGTGCCGATCACCATGTTGACGCCACGCTCCTCGCAATACGTCAGATGCTTCAGCGTACCTTCCGGGCGGGTAAAATCAATCAGGAAATCCGCGCCCTCCAGCCCCTTTGGCACATCGGAAGTCAGAATAACACCTGTTTGCCTGCCCAGAAAAGCGCCCGCGTCCTGACCAATATTCGGGGAACCCGTCACATCCAGCGCACCAGTCAATACGACATCATCCGCATCCAGCGCCGCCTCAATCAGCATACGCCCCATTCGGCCCCCCGCTCCGGTAATGGCAATCTTCATTTGATTCATCTTTTTTGCTTTTCTTCCGTATGGTTAATGATTACTGCGGCTGCATCAATTCCTTCAACTGCATGGTTGAATAGGGTGACGGCATGAAATCTTCTTCCGGTTCGCCCGAAATATCCTGCACGGTAGTCGCTTTTGGCGCAGCAACCTGTTTGGCGGCTTCCCTCCGGGTCGGCGTTTCGGCAGGCTGTTCCTGAGGAGCGGCTTCGCGCGTCCCGGAAGATTCCGGCGCGGCACGGCGCACTTCCGCCGATTCGGGGCTGGATGGCGTTTCAGGCAACGGAGTTACCGCTTCGCGTTCGACCTGCTCAACCGATGACGTCTCTTTGGCTTTCTCTGCCGGAGCCTCAACAGGTTTTACCGCCTCCTTTTCTTCGGTGGATGGTTTTTCCCTGTGTTCCGCCTTCTTCTCACCGCTTTCATCAACCTTCTTCTTGAGCGGTCGCCCGGAAATGGTTTCCAGGTACTCCACTTCATTCGGCAGCGGATCGTTGACGACGCGGGCAACCCGGTTATCGTCAAAATAAACAATAACGCGATTGTTGGTTATCCGGCCATTCGGTTTTTGCAGCCGGAAAAGATAATCCCAGCGCTTCGCGTGAAAAACATCTGTCAGAAGCGGGGTCCCCAGCGCAAAACGCACCTGTTCCTTGGTCATGCCGGGCTGGATTTTGGCCAGCATCTCCTGCGAGACAAAGTTGCCCTGCTGAATATCGATCCGGTAAGGCGTGATAATATTGAGTAATCGCTGCACCCCGGTTGCTTCGGCGGAATCCAGCGCGGGATTCCGGGAAAGGCTCTCTGCGGAAGCCGCCTGTTCACTGCCCGATGAAATAGGAATGGAAGTACCGGCATTGGGCTGCACTGGCTCACCCAGGAAGGTTTCTTTTTTTGTCACGCCGCAACCGACCAGGAAACATGCGGCCGCAAGGAAGATCGGCAACAGCCGTTTTAAAGACAGTGGGGTATGCATTTTCCGGTTTTATCCTTGCGGCAGTTCATTGAGCCAGATACGTAAACACTATATGATAAAGCAGATAAGAAGAATTTTGTGCTGTTAACGGAACACCTCCATGAAGAAAAACTTTGCCGAAAACAATAACCCGGCCGAACTCAAGGCCAGCGGGCTGAAAGCGACTGTGCCACGTCTGAAGATTCTGGAGATCTTCCAGCAAAACCCTGTTCGCCATCTTGGCGCGGAAGACATTTACCGCCTCCTTATGGCGGACGGCCTGGAAATCGGCCTGGCAACCGTCTATCGGGTGCTGACGCAATTTGAGCAGGCGGGTCTTCTCACCCGCAATCACTTTGAAACCGGCAAGGCGGTATATGAGTTGAACGAAGGCGCACACCATGACCATATTGTGTGCCTGAAATGCGGGCGCGTCGAAGAATTTCACGATGACCACATTGAAAAGCAGCAGCAGGAAATCGCACGGCGGCACGGCTTTGAGATGGTGGACCATACCCTGGCGCTGTACGGCTATTGCACACCCGCCTGCAAAAAGGCATCATAACGGGAACGCCATCCGGGGCATGCCATGCACAATCTTTTACTGTCGGGAAAAACCGCTTTCAACGCACGGGCGCTTTTTGCAGGCAACCGCCTTGATTTGCGCGTCATGGAAGAATCTGACGCACTGGCCTCCAACCCGCTGACCATCCGCGCGGAAAACGGCATTGCCGTTTTATACCGGCATGGCGTGATCGTTTTCTTTGGCGTGGATCCGCTGTATGAAGCCGTTGTGCGGGAACGCCTGAAGCCTTTTATCGGCGAACCTTACGATGACCCGGAAACCGAGGAAATCTCCATCCGCATTGATCCAGTAGAACGGGAAGGCATGCGGGGCAATACTGCCTTTATTTCGGAATTTTCCGTAGAGCGCCTGCAAATTATTGCGGATGTCCTGGACAAAAGCGTGGTGCTGGCGGAATACGAATCGCGGATCGCACACAATTTTGACCGCATTGAACCGCTGGCCAGGGATATGGAACTCACGGGCCGCATCAGCGGCACGGCGAAGGAACTCCTGCAAAATATCGGCGCCATGCTGCTTTCCGAGCACCTGATGGTAGGGCGGGTAAACATTCCGGAAAAACCGGAAACGCTCTGGGAGCACCCGTCTCTTCAGGGCCTGTACAGTCGCCTTGAAGACGAACTTGAAATCCTGGAGCGGCACGCGGCACTTGAACGCAAGCTGAACCTCATTTCACGCACGGCGGAAACCCTGCTGGACCTGCTGAACAACCGTCAGTCCAATCGCCTTGAGTGGTACATCATCATCCTGATAGCGGCTGAAATCGCGCTCAGCCTATACTCCATCTTCCTGAGGTGAAACGCGCGCCGCCGGACACTTCTCCCCGCCCGTTCAGCGCTGTGGCTGGGGCAGCATGGTCTTGATCAGGTCACGCCAGCTGACAATACCGATTGGCCTGAACTCGTTATCCACGATGGGAATACACGATATCCGGTGCGTATTGAACAGCGCCGCCGCGTCACTGATGGAAGCGTCCGCTGTCAGGGTAATGAGTTTGCGGGACATAATCTGGTGTACCCGTTTGTTTAGCGTTGCCAGATCCCGGTAGGTAACTACCATAGTACCCAGGTTGGGGCTTATGGCCTTGAGAAGATCGCGATCAGACACAACTCCGGCAAGCTTGCCGTCATCCAGCACCAGCAGATGGCGAAATTTTGCGTTGTCAAATATCTCCTTGATCAAAGACAACTTGTCATCCATTGAGACCGTGACAACGGACCTGGTCATGATATCCCTGATTTTCATGCTGCCTCTCTTTTATCTGCTTGTTTGGCTGCTCGCAGCCGGATATTTCTTGAATATGCCATTTGTCTTTTATTGTGTATCAGAAAACGATCAATCGCAAAGATATTTCTCCACCAACCTGACCCAATAGCTCATCCCCAGCGGAAGAATGCGGTCATTAAAGTCAAAACTGGGGTTATGCAGCCTGCAGGGTCCCTCACCGTGACCGGATTCCCGATGCCCGCCATCACCATTGCCGATAAACACATAGCAGCCGGGCTTCTTTTCCAGCATAAAAGCAAAATCCTCCGCCGTCATGGTTGGAGTGGCGTTCGTAAACACCTTTTCACTTCCGGTCAGCGCTGTCATTACCTCAACCGCCAGCGCCGTTTCCGCCGCGTGATTGGCAAGCGGCGGATAATTCCGCTGAAACTCGAATTCAGCCCGGCAATTGAAGGCAGCCGCCGTATGCTCGGCAATTTCCCGCATACGCCGCTCAATCAGATCAAGCGCTTCCGTGGTGAAAGTGCGGACTGTGCCAGCCAGCATCGCGTCATCCGGCACAACATTGAACGCGCTTCCGGCGTGTATTTGGGTAATGGAAAGCACAGCAGCCTCAATAGGCGTCTTGTTGCGGGTAATCACCGTTTGCCAGGCCTGCGCGACCTGCACCGCCGTCATAATCGGGTCAACCGTATGATCGGGTTGTGCGCCATGACCTCCCAGGCCGCGGATAATCAGGGAAAAGGTGTTGCTCGAAGCCATCATCGGGCCGGTGCAAACTGCAAATGTTCCTTCGGGATAGTCCGGCCAGTTGTGCATACCGAAAACCGCGTCAGCCGGGCAGGAATCAAAAAGTCCTTCATTGATCATGCGCAACGCACCACCATAACTTTCTTCGGCTGGCTGGAAAACAGCATAAACCGTACCGTTAAAACGGCGCGTCTTTGCCAGGTGAATAGCTGCGCCAAGCAGCATGGCCGTGTGTCCGTCATGCCCGCAGGCATGCATCTTGCCGGTGTGGACGGAAGCATGGCCGAAGCTGTTGAACTCCTGCATCGGCAACGCGTCAAGATCTGCCCGGAGCGCAATGCTTTTGCCAGCGCCATTTTCAATTTTGCCGATAATCCCGGTTCCACCCAGTCCGCGTATAACGGTAATACCGTTTTCTTCCAGCGTTGCAGCCACCAGTGCGGAGGTGCGCTGCTCTTCATAGGCAGTTTCCGGATGTGCATGAATATCGCGCCGGATACGCTGTATTTCCGCCAGAAAGGCGGGGGCAAAATCAACCTGTTGTGTCATAGTGCATCAGCTTTCCCCGGTTGGCTGGCTGCCGGGCCGGGAGGTTTTTTTCCTGCGGGCGGAGGCGGTGCGTCAGGATAGGCAAATTGTTCCGCCAGAGCATGATACAACGGAACCGGTGCAACAAAGCGGGAAATATAGCTGGCCAGGAGCGACGTTATCATGAGCGACAACACCATGTGATTACTTCCCGTCATTTCCATGGTAATCACAAAAGAGGTCAGTGGCGAGCGAGTGACGCCGGACAAATAAGCCGCCATTACCAGAATAATAATCGCGCCATGAGGCGCTATGCCGGGAAACAGGGAAGAAAGATTTTCACCCAGCCCCGCGCCAACAGAAAGGGTCGGCGCAAACAGACCGCCAGGTATGCCGCTCAATGTTGAAAGCAATGTGGCAAGAAACTTGCAAACGCCGTAATACCATTCAAACAGACTTTTATCCGCGCCAAGTGTAATTTTGGTCGGCAGATAGCTGGTGCCGAACACCATGCCGTTTGTCATGAGACCCAGAATAGCGACCAGCAACCCGCAAATGGCAGCAAATATATAAGGATGTGAAATCACAAACTGCCTGATGCGCGCGGGAAGCAGCGCCCTGAATTTTTGTACCAACAGGCTGAACAGACCACCAACAGCACCGCCCAGGATAGCGCACACAATAATGGCGTAAATGTGCTGTGACATATGCAGTTTGACGTTGACGATACCGAAGTACGTATAGTTGCCCTGCAGGGCCAGTGAAACCAGGCCTGCGATAATGACCGTGAGCAGCGTGGAACTGTGCGCGTTGAACGTATATTTCTTGTTCAGTTCCTCAATGGCGAACATAATGCCGGCAAGTGGCGTATTAAAGGCTGCGGCGATACCGGCAGCGCCACCCGCCAGCACCAGCGCGCGGCGCTGCTCCGCCGTCTTGAACGGGCCATACCCGTAAAAAGCGTGGCTGATGGAAGCGCCGATCTGTACAGTAGGCCCCTCGCGTCCGATAGAAGCACCG
>JAISIS010000142.1 GCA_031261905.1 Burkholderiaceae bacterium | reverse complement strand
AGTGGATTCCGTCATGGGCGTTTCCGGACGGACGCCGAAAAAGACCAGTATTTGTCCAGGTACGGCGGAATCAAAGCGGATCTCGTTGACCTTGCCGACATTCAGGCCGCGATAGCGGACAGCCGCCTGGGGGCTCAGGCCCGAAACCGAAAGGCGGGTTGCCATTACATAAGGGATCAGAACCGTTTTGTCCCGGTTAAGCCACCATCCTCCCAGCAGAACCGCAGCAAGAAGAACCAGTGTAAACAGTCCGGCCAACAGGGCGTGGGATTTATTTTCCATTTGCGTTCTCCAGTTTGCCGATGTCCGCCAGATCCGGCGTTCCCGTCAGGGCGCGTTTTCCGCGATCACCCAGGAAAAAATCATGAATAAAAGGATGATCCACCGCGATGACCTCCTGTGGCGTCCCGTTCACAATAACATGCCGGTTGGCCAGTACGGCGATATGCGAGGATAATTGCAGGATTGAGTCCAGATCATGCGACACCATCACCACCGTCAGGCTCAGTTCATCATGCAGCGAACGGATCAGTTCGACAAAACTGTCCGACAGCAGGGGATCCAGTCCCGCTGTCGGCTCGTCAAGAAAGAGCAGATCCGGTTCCAGCGACAAGGCTCTGGCCAGCGCGACCCTTTTTACCATGCCGCCTGACAGGTCTGCGGGCATTTTCAGCGCGTCAGCCGGTGTAAGGCCGACCATTTGCAATTTCAGCAATACCGACTCTTCAATGAGGTTTTCAGGCAATGCCCGCAATTCGCGCAGGGGCAGGGCCACGTTATCCATAACGTTCAGCGCCGAAAAAAGCGCGCCTTGCTGAAACAGTACGCCGCAATGATGATACAACGGGCTTTGATTGTTGCTGGCGGCAATATCTATACCAAGTACCGACACCTTGCCCTTCAGGGGTTTTTGCAGCCCCAGCATGACCCTGAGCAGGGTTGTTTTGCCAGAGCCGGAGCCGCCGACCAGAGATACGATATCTCCCTGCCTGACCGTCAGATCCAGATCCTGGTGGATGAGCTGGTTGCCCAGTTGTGTCCACAGTTCTTCAATCCGGATGATTTCCGGCGCGTCGCTGGTATTCATGACCACCCCACATGCTGGAGCGCAACGGCAAATATGGCGTTCACCAGAATAACAATCGTAATGGAGGTGACGACCGCGCGGGTTGTGCCGTGCCCCAGGCTTTCCGTATTGGGCCGGATTTTGAAGCCGAAGTGGCAGGAAATCAGGGCGATCAGCGCGCCAAATACAACGCCCTTGCACAGACCGATAATCAGATTTGCCACAGGAACAGCGTTGGGCAGCGCGGAAATAAAATAATCCGTGGACAAACCAATAGACGCGCGGGCGGATATCATGCCGCCTATCAGGGCCACGATATCCGTCCACATAATCAAAAGCGGCATGACGATGGCCAGCGCGATCACTTTCGGCAATACCAGCCGGAAGCTGTGCGACATCCCCATGATCTGCATGGCGTCCAGTTCTTCGGTTACGCGCATGACGCCAATCTGCGCGGTCATGGAGGAGCCGGAGCGTCCGGCGACCAGAACCGCCGCGAGCAACGGGCCGAGTTCGCGTGTGATGCCGATGCCCAGCAGATTCACCAGATAGGGGTCGCCGCCAAAATTATGTAATTGCTGCGCCGACAAATAGGAAAGCACGATGCCGATCAAAAAGCCCAGCAGTGCCGTAATGCCGATGGCGCGTGCTCCCGCGTGATAGATATTGGCAGAAATTTCCTTCCAGGGGCCTCGCGCCGGGTGGGCAAGCATGAAGAAAAAATCCAGGATGAAGCGTCCCATCATCGTTACCAGGTCAAGGGCGTGACTGCGGACTTCCGCCCACAGTTGCCCGGCGATGACTTTAATGCGGATATTCGGCGGCTCGGTAAGCTGCAAATCCGGTTGCCCCGCTTTTTGCAGCCTGTCAAACAGTGTCCGGTGCTCGGAAAGCATCGTCAGGGCGGTCGGCAGCGTTTTCCCCCAGGCGTCCCACAACAACTGGGCGCCGATATAATCCAGCGCGGTCACCTGGGAAATATCCCACACGGCTTCAGGTTTGTTCGCCATGGTTTTGGCGGAAGTGGCGATAGCCGAGAAAACCGGTTTGGAAGCCAATGCCTCCACCCGCCAGCAACCGCTTGCGATGATCCGGTTTTGTTCAATTATCCGCAGTTGCGGCGCGATAACCTCGCGCATTGGCGCTCCTTTTGTTCAAAGACGCATGACGGCAGCTTCTATTTTCCCTCATATTCTGTCGAATATCCTTCATTTTGTGAAGGCGGCTTGTCGGTATTATGCTTTTCGGTTGCCAGGTGATCTTGCCGTAATGGAAATCACCTGCATGTAAAATACCACTGCCGCCAAAAATAAATGGAATGCCCGATTAAGGCAAGTATATCCTGATGACCAACACTTTTTATCCGGAGCGTATCGCATCCGGACTTGGCCCGTATGCCGGAAAAATTGCCGTTGAAGTGGTTGAACAGACCGCATCGACCAATACCGACTTGCTGCGCCGCGTTCACGCGTTGTCTTCGCCAACCTGTCTGCTGGCGGTCAGGCAGACAGCCGGGCGCGGGCGCAACGGCAGGGAATGGCAGTCGGGAGACGGCACATCGCTGACTTTTTCCCTGGCCTGGTTTTTTTCCCGGCCCGAATCCGATCTGGGCGGGTTATCGCTGGTGACGGGCGTGGCGCTTGCGCAGGCATTGCACGGGCTGGGGGTTCCTGTCACGCTTAAATGGCCCAATGATATTCTCCGGGAAGGCAAGAAACTGGCGGGCATATTGATAGAACGGCCAACAGGAGGAAATCGCGCCAAAACAGGAGAAAACCGGGCCGTTATTGGCGTGGGCCTCAATCTCCTGTTGCCGGAAGAACTGGAGGCGCGCATCGGACAGCCCGCCGCCGAAGCACGCTGGCTTGCCGGTATGGATAAAAATGACCTGATGGCCGCGTTGCTGAATAAACTGGCGGAGTCTTTCGTGAGTTTTGACAGGCAGGGGCTGACGGCATTTATTCAGCCCTGGAACGCGCTTCACGCCTATAATGAGCGGCAAGTGACGCTTTTGCGGGATGGGCAGCCACAGCAAAGCGGCAGGGTTATAGGGATTGACGCGCATGGCAGGCTGATGCTGGAAACAGAGGCCGGCAACGCGGTTTTCAGCGCGGGAGACATTTCTCTCCGGGTTTTTGACGAACAGGGCGAATGATGCTTTTGCTGATTGATGTGGGGAATACACTGGCAAAATGGGCGATTGTCCCGTCCGGCGCTACAGTGACGCCCGATGGCGTTACCTGGACACTGGCGGGAGAAGTGTGCCGCGATGATATGGACCTGCTGGGGGACATCTGGCAGAAAGCACTCTTTGGGCAGCCGCTGAAACGCATCCTGATTTCCAATGTGGCGGGGCCTGTGGTGCAGGGACGCATTGCGGCATTGCTCGGTATGCTTCCTTCGCCATCGGACGGCGTCACATGGTTTGCGTCCGCGCCTTCTCTGGCGGGTGTTACCAATTGCTATGCGGACGTCATGCAATTGGGCAGTGACCGTTTTGCCTCGCTCGTTGGCGCGCGCGCGCTTTTTCCGGAGCAAAATCTGGTTGTGGTTACCTGCGGCACGGCGACGACTATTGACACCCTGACGGCTGATGGCGCATTTATCGGGGGCATGATTTTGCCGGGACTCAGGCTGATGGCTGAGTCACTGTCCGGCAATACCGCGCTGTTGCCGGAGATCGGCGACATGCCGGAAGCCATTCCGCCTTTTGCCATAGACACGGTCAACGCCATCCGCAATGGATGCATGACGGCCCAGGCAGGCGCGATTGAACGCACGGTGACCGTACACGCGCGCCATCTGCCTGGTCTCCGGTGTGTGCTGTCCGGTGGCGCGGCATCACGGGTGCTGCCATATCTTTCTATCCCGGCCCAAATTGTGGATAATCTGGTACTTGTTGGTCTTCATGCCGTCAATGCCAGGCAATACACATCGGACCCGTCATGCTGAAACTCTGTTTCTGGATACTGCTTGCCGCCAATGTCGTGCTGTTTGTTTTTCAGCAGACGTATTTTGACGCGCCGACGCGCGGCAAGCGCGAACCGGAGCGCCTTTCGCTACAGTATCGCGCTGATGATATCCGCGTGCTTTCCGCTGATGAAGTCAGCCGGGCGCTTGCCCAGGCCAGGGCGGTCGGGCAAGTTGTGCCGGAAGCGGACAAGGCGTCCCGACCAGAATCGCCTCAGCCTGCCGTAACGGCTGCACAGACTCCTCAGGCAGGTACGATAGCGGCGCCGGTTGCCTCTCAGCCGGATGCGGCGTCTGCACAACCCGCGCCAGAGCCTGACAGGAAGGCCGCCGCACAGCAGCCTGCAACTGCTGTCGCGCCTGCCGCAGCCTGTGTTGAAATCGGACAGTTCGGCAAGGACGAGGCTGCGGATTTTGAGCGGCGCCTGCGCCCGCTTGCGCTGAAGCCGGAAGATATCAGCATGAACACCTTGCAGGAAAGCCGTACCAGCATGGTGCTGATTCCGCCTTCGCCCAGCCGGAAGGCGGCGGAAGAAAAAATTGCCGGGCTGAAGGCAAAAGGCGTGACAAGCTATTACCTCATCAAGGAGCCGCAATTGCGCTGGGGTATTTCGCTGGGGGTTTTCGGCGCCAGAGAGGCCGCGCTGAATTACGCTGCGATGCTGGAAAAATCCGGCCTTGCCGGTTTACAGGTCGTGCCGCGTGGCGAGATGGTGGAAAAGCGGGCATATCGCCTGAATAACCTGAACGGGGAACAACTCAAGGCGCTGGAAGCCATAATGGGCCGTTTTTCCGGTCAGACAATGCGTCATTGTCCGCTGATACCGCAAAATCCCGCATAAAAACAGGGCATTTTCAGGCATAATGCGTAAAACTGTGTCATACAACCCGTATTTCTCATCTTCATTTTTATAGCCTATATGAAATTCCAGATTATTCCTGTTACCCCTTTTCAACAAAACTGCACCCTGATGTGGGACGAAAACACCAACAAGGCCGCTGTGGTTGATCCGGGCGGCGATATCGCCAAAATCGCGGCAGCGCTTGAACAAAGAAACCTGACGCTGGAAAAAGTGCTGGTCACGCACGGGCATCTTGACCATTGCGGCAGCGCGAAGGCGCTGGCGGACAAGTACGGCGTGCCGATTGAAGGCCCCAACGAAGCGGACGCCTATCTGCTGGATGAACTGGCAACCAGCCAGACACGGATGTGGGGCTTGCCTGCTGGCGGGCCGTTCAAGCCATCCCGCTGGCTCAATCAGGGCGATACCGTGACGGTTGGCAACGAAACGCTCCAGGTTTTCCATTGTCCGGGACATTCACCAGGGCATGTGGTTTTTTTCCATGCGCCAAGCAAGGTCGCAATTTCCGGTGATGTGCTGTTTGCCGGTTCCGTGGGCCGTACAGACCTGCCCAAGGGCAGCTTCCCCGCGCTGGTAAAATCCATCCGGGAGAACCTGTATACCCTGGGGGATGATGTGCAGTTCATACCGGGCCATGGCCCTGTTTCTACCATTGGCAAGGAACGGCGCAGCAACCAGTACGTACCGGACAAGAAATAATCCGGCCCGGATAAATGAACACCTGCCTGATCCTGGCCGTGCCGCTGGCGCCACTGGCGGGCGCTTTACTGGCCGCGCTGATGGCGTTTGCTTTTCCTGGTTGGCCACAAGCCGCGCGC
>JAISIS010000058.1 GCA_031261905.1 Burkholderiaceae bacterium | reverse complement strand
CAATACGCGGGCATACCTGAATGATCAGCTAAAAACCGTTTCCCAGGATACCGCCACTTCGCTCGGACTCACACTGTCTCCCTTTATGGCGGAGAGCGACACCATTTCCATTGAGGCGCACATCAACGCGCTTTTCGACAGCGGTTACTACCGCGATATTACGGTTTACGATATGGGCGACAAGGTAATAGTTGAGCGTTCGGACACCGAGCCGCCCAGTCAGGTGCCGGGCTGGTTTATCTCCATGTTCCCGCTTGAAACGCCTCATGGCGAAAGCCTGGTCATGAACGGCTGGAATCAGGCCGGTACCGTACACATCAGCGCCAATCCGGAGTTTGCGTATATCCGTCTCTGGAAAAGCTGTACGCAATCGCTTGGCTTGTTTATTGGTTCTTTCATCATTATTTTCGTGCTGGCGCTGCTTGCCATCCATTATGTGCTGCGTCCGCTTCAGTCGGTTGAAAAGCAGGCCGAAGCCATTTCCAACAAGGATTACGTTATCCAGACCCACCTGCCCTGGACACTGGAACTGCGCCAGGTTGTTACGGCCATGAACCAGATGTCCGGAAAAATCCGGGATATCTTCAGTGAGCAGGAAGAAGCGCTGGAGCGTATTCGTTCCACTGCCTATACGGACAGCACAACGGGCCTGGCCAACCGCACTTTCTTCAATATGCGCCTGAACAATATGATACAGGATGGCGATGATTTTGATCAGGGCGCGCTGGTATTTCTGGAAATCCTCAATCTCCAGGCCATAAACCATCAATCAGGGCACGCTGCCGGTGACGCGCTTCTAAGAGGCATTACCGCTCTCATACAGAAACGCGCCAAGGCGAGTGATGCCAGCGAAACCTTTGCGGCACGTCTTTCCGGCTCCACTTTCGCCATTGCGCTGGCTGGTGTTTCAGAGGAAAGCGCACTGGCGTTTGCAAACGGGCTGGCATCCGATCTGCCTTCCCTGCATGGCAAAGGGCTTGCGCCGACTGACGAAATCGGTCATATCGGGCTGGCCTACCGCCGCAATCAGTCCCTGCAGCAGTTGATGTCCGAAGTGGATATGGCCTTGCGCGCCTCACAGTTGCAAGGCAAGAATGCGGCCCATGTCCACAGGAGCAACACGGATGGCGCCTTTGAGCGCCTCACGGCAACCCAGTGGATCGCCCTGTTGCAGCATGTGATTGAAGAGCAGCGCTACACCCTGCTTTTGCAATCAATCTTTGACAGCGGCGATACATCGAAAATCATGCAAAGCGAGGTGCTGCTGCGAATTTCCAGTCCGGAAGGCCGCCTGATCCCGGCGGGTATTTTCATCCCGATGGTTAATCACCACAACATGACGCAAATCTTTGACCAGATGGTTATTGAAGCCGTCATGAAAAGGCTGGAGCAACCTGGCGCGCCAGGCGAACCCGTTGCCATCAACCTCATGCCCTCCTCTATCCGCGACCACGCCTTTGTTTCGTGGGTTGTTGACCGGCTGCGGGAAAAACCGGCCATCGCTCAACGTATCCGTTTTGAGATCAGCGATTACGCCATCAGCCAGAATATGCATGCCGCGCGCCTGTGGGCCGATCAACTTCAGTCGACCGGCGCGAGAATGGGCATTGAGCATTTTGGCAGGGGCAATACCTCCATCAACCAGTTGGCCCAGTTGCGCCCGGCCTATCTGCAAATTGACGGCAGCTTTATCCGTGGCATTGACCAGAACCGCGATAATCAGCAGTTTGTTGATTCCATCATACGGATGGCGCACAGCCATGATATTCAGGTTATTGCGGAATTTGTTGAAACACAGGAAGAAATCGCCATGCTCAGGCAATTGCGGGTAGATGGTCTGCGCGGCTACGCGCTCTCCAAACCGGACATCTGGAAAACCTACAATGCATAAAGCGTTCGGAGTATATTGCGCCAGGCGGGAGGAAGAACTGTTAATTTCCCGCCGAGTTGCCGGAAACGCGCATTGCCAGTTGAAGCCGGTCACGCACCTGCAACTTGTTGAAAATAGTGGTCAGGTGCGCCTTGACGGTTCTGTCCGAAATATCAAGCTCGTGGGCAATGTCCTTGTTGCTTGAACCGCTGCCGACCAGTCTGGCAATCTCCCGTTCGCGTTTGGTAAGCCCTTCAAATAACGTTTCAATATCTTCGGAGACCGCGCCATTGCCGGTTTCCGGCCCGCGTGCCGCTTCCGAAGACCTTGCCGAAAAATCCCTCAGCTTGTCAACGAGCGCCGGAATCCCCGCGCTGGAAAGCCAGACTCCGCCACCCTGAACAACACTCAGGATCTTGCGGCATTTTTCCACGGAAAGAGAGGCCGGACAGCAGGCAACCGCGCCAACGGCAAGTCCGGAAAGCTCGGCGGCAGGAGAAAACTGAATGCCGGAAAGGATCAGGCGGGCGCCCTTCTTTGCTTCCGCAATGGAACGCAGTATAGCGGGATCCCTGCCGCCAGCCAGTGTCATATCCAGTGCGACCAACTGTGCCGTATTAACGGCCAGCCAGCTTTTCAGGCTGGAAATGCTCCCCACCTGCACGACAGCACCGGACTGCCCGACAACCTGGTTCCATTTGCCAAGAAATGCAGAATCTGCCGATGCCAATACCAGCATCCTTTATTTTTCTCCTGATCAATTAACCTACACTTGAAGTGACAGCGCTCCTTATCGCCCACGAGACAAATTAGTGCCTTCGCCAAACTAATTGTTTCAATCGGGCAGGTTTTATTTTAAACTATTTCATATAGGCAAGTTTATACTTTAACGATGTATTACCCAAGAAATTTTGTAAAGTGACCGGGCAGTCTCCGCATTCATAAACCAAACGGACAGTCAGCCAATACTATGCCATACGCCATAAGAAACGTACACGGTGAAATTATCGGGCTTACCGCTTCGCCAAACAGCGAGAACGATGAGCCTGTAGATTTCACAGATCCCGATGTACTTCAGTTTATGGCAAAAGACGCGGGAGACATCTCTTCCCAACCCCAATACCATGAACTCCTGATACAGGATCTCCAGCAAATCCGTATTCTGGAAGACCTGATAGACCTGCTGACCGCCAAAGGCATTATTCTGTTTTCAGAGTTGCCGTCGCCGGCGCAGGAGAAACTGCTCCGCAAGAAAACCCGGCGCGAGGAACTCAGCCAGTCCAATGATATTCTGGTTGATGACGATCCCATACTCTGAACACAGGCTCACGATAAAATAACGGGCATGGAAAAACAAACTTTTATCATTCATAACATTCATAAATTACACACTAATGAACCAGCCTGAAAACGTACCGGCAAACGAGCCTGGAAAATCGCAGGTCGCCCCTGTACGGGACGGGCCTGTCGCCAGGCATGAACAGGCGCCGGAAAACTGGAAAGTGCCTATCGAGACGCTTGTCTCCGATGATCCGCTCGTGCGCTGTCTTGTTATTCTGACCCGACTGTTTCACAATCCTTTCTCTGCACAGACGCTGACAGCAGGTCTGCCGCTGGAAGATGGCCGCCTGACTCCGGAACTTTTCATACGTGCCGCACAGCGGGCGGGATTGACGGCGCGCGTGGTCAAACGCGATCTCATGAAAATATCGGCATTCACCATGCCGTGCGTACTGCTTCTTAAAAACGGCAACGCCTGTGTGGCGACTTCGCGCAACGAGGCAAATGTCTGGACCGTCATCCAGCCGGAATCCGATGGGGGTGAAACGCAAATCTCCAATGCCGATCTGCTGCAATACTATGACGGCGCCGCCATCTTTTCCCGGCCCGAATTCAAAATTGACCCCCGCGCCCAGGAAAATGCCATCCCGAAAAGCCAGCACTGGTTCTGGAGCGTTTTCAAGCAATCGCTGCCGCTGTATTCCGAAGTGATGGTCGCTTCCCTCCTTATTAACATTTTCGCGCTGGTCACGCCGCTATTTACCATGAACGTGTATGACCGCGTGGTGCCAAACAACGCCTTTGACACCCTGTATGTGCTGGCCTCCGGTATTGTGATTATCTTCGTTTTCGATCTCATCATGAAAACGCTGCGATCCTACTTTCTGGATATTGCCGGAAAACGGGTTGACGTGATTCTTTCCGCGACCATCTTTGAAAAGATCATGAGCCTGAAGGCCGCCGTCCGCCCAAAATCGGTTGGCAGCCTGGCAAACAACCTTGCCGAATTCGAAATGTTCAGGGATTTCATCACCTCGGCAACCATTACCACGCTGATTGATCTGCCCTTTACCGTTCTCTTTTTGCTCATCATCCTCTGGCTGGGAGGCTGGGTCGTGCTGGTGCCGCTTGCGGTGATGCCCATCATCGTCCTGATCGCCCTGGTGCTGCAGCGTCCCCTGCAGGGCGTCATCCAGAAAAGTTTCCGCGTGGGCGCCCAGAAACACGCCACCCTGATTGAAACCCTGACCGGCATTGATACCGTCAAGGCCGTTGGCGCGGAAGGCGTGGCCCAGCGCAAATGGGAAAAAATCATCGGCGAGCAGAGCGATCTCAGCCTGCGCTCCAAACTGCTGACGACAGCCATTGTCAACCAGTCAGGGCTTTTCCAGCAACTGGCCTACATAGGCGTTGTAATTGTCGGCTGCTTCCTGATTTCGGAACGGATGCTGACAATGGGTGGCCTGATCGCCTGTTCCATGCTTACCGGGCGCATCACCGCTCCGCTGGCGCAGGTGGCCAGCCTGATTACCCGCTACTTCCAGGCGCGCTCAGCCGTGCAGGGCGTAGATGACATCATGCAGTTACCCGTTGAGCGGCCCGAAGGGAAAAACTATATCCACCGCCCCACTATCCGGGGTGACATTGAATTCCGCAACGTTACCTTCAACTATCCCGAATCCGACGTTGCGGCTCTTTCCAACGTTTCCTTCCGTATCCGCTCCGGGGAACGGGTGGGCGTAATCGGTCGTATTGGTTCGGGCAAATCCACCATTGAAAAACTGATTCTGGGCATATATGAGCCAACAGAAGGCACTGTCTGGGTTGATGGTGTGGACATGCAGCAGATTGACCCTGCCGACCTGCGCCGCAACATCGGTTATGTGCCGCAGGACGTCATGCTGTTTTTTGGCTCCGTCAAGGAAAACATCGTGCTGGGCGCGCCCTATGTAGATGATTCCATGGTACTTAAAGCCGCAGATATTGCGGGTGTAACCGAATTTGTCAACCGCCATCCCCAGGGCTTCGACATGCATGTGGGAGAAAGAGGCGAAGGTCTCTCCGGTGGTCAGCGCCAGTCTGTCGCCAATGCACGCGCCCTCTTGCTGGACGCACCGATACTCGTTCTGGACGAGCCAAGCAATTCGCTCGATAACCGTTCGGAAGAAAATTTCAAAACTCGTCTGGCCAAACATCTGGATCAGCACACGCTCATTCTGGTCACTCACCGCGCCTCATTGCTGACACTGGTTGACCGGCTGATCGTCATGGATGGCGGCCAGATAATCGCCGACGGTCCCAAAGAACAAGTCATGCAGGCACTGTCCGGAGGAAAGCTTCATGTCGCAAAAAGCTGAAGAACCCAATGATCACGAAATCAGGGAAAAAGGCCGGATTTTTGCCGACCGCCTGAAAAACTGGATATTACCGCCTGTTGACCGCAATGCACCGCCCGTCAGCGAGGATCTCAAATACATGCCGACCAGGCTGGCGGCATTTTTCCTCAGCCCGCCGCGCGCCAGTTTCCTGATTGTTCGCTATACGGTCATCCTCTTTTTGCTGGCACTGCTCTGGGCGTCTTTTTGCCAGATTGACGAAATGACCCACGGCGAAGGCAAGGTGATTCCTTCCTCCCATGTACAGGTTATCCAGAATCTGGAAGGCGGTATCGTTTCGGATATCCCGGTCAAGATTGGCCAGATAGTCCGCAAAAACCAGATTGTCATCAAGCTGGATGAAAAACGTTTTGC
>JAISIS010000049.1 GCA_031261905.1 Burkholderiaceae bacterium | reverse complement strand
TAAGGCTGGGAGCGCCGCGCGTTTTACGGGCATAGCCGCCCACAACCAGATAACAGCGATACACGGCACGGGTCAGCGCCACATACAGAAGGCGCAGGCTTTCCGCCGCCTGTTCGTCCCGCTGCTGGCGACGAATCAGGTCAGTGTCAACGCCTTCCGGTGGGCGGTAATCCATGACCAGCGTTTCTTTGTCATGATACAAAAAGCCGGGGAGTGTTCCTGATGCGTTACGCTGGAAGGCGTCCCACAGGAAAGGGCATAAAACTACCGGAAACTCCAGCCCTTTCGCGCTGTGGATGGTCAGTATCTGCACCAGCCGCTCATCGGATTCCAGGCGCAGCTGGGTATCCTCACCGGATTTGCCGTGGGTTATCTGGAGGTTGAACCAGCGTACCAGCGTTTCAGGTGTTGTATGCGTTTGCTCCGCCTCGTTGAGCAGTTCCGTCAAATGCGTCAGATTGGTCAGGCGGCGCTCGCCATCCGGGCGCTTCAGCAGCCGTGACCAGACATTCAGTTCGGCAAGGAGTTGTTTCAGTGCGCTGGCAATACCATGATCCCGCCAGGCGGCAAGGTATCCCGCAAAGTTTTCCAGCCAGTTCAGCCCGGTTTCACCGTTTTCCTCAAGCGCCAGTATGGCCGCTGAATCAAAGCCCAGCATTTCGGTCGCCAGCGCGGCACGGAGATGCGCGCGGTTTGCGGGGCGCAGCATGGCGGCAAGGACCAGCGAGAGTTCGGCGGCATCGGGCGAATGCCAGATGCTTTCCTGCGAAAGTGATACGCTGCTGATGCCCTGGTTTGCCAGCGCTTCCCGGATAATGCCGCCTTCCCGGTGCGAGCGCACCAGTACGGCAATATCCGATGCGCCCAGATTTTTGTCGCCGATGCGGATGTTGCCCGTACTGCCTGCCGTGATCAGCCTGGCAACTTCGGCGGCAACGGCATGGGCAGCGGCCTGCAGGGCTTCAGCGCGCAAAAGCGTATCTCCTTCGGCATGGGTGGGCAATTGCCACAGCACCATGCCATCCGGCTCTTCGTTGCCGGAAAGTGTTTTATCAGTCAGCGGCTCACGTTTGCGTTCCCCTGCGGATACCTGCTGATAATCCAGACCCTCCTGCATGAAAGCACAGGGATTTTGCATGAAAAGAGCGTTGCACGCCGCAATGAGGCGAGGAGTGGAGCGCTGGTTATGGGTCAGCGGATAATGGCGGCTGACAATGTTTTTGGCTTGCAGGTAGGTATGCAGATCGGCATTTCTGAAGCTGTAAATAGCCTGCTTGGGATCACCCACCAGAAATGCCGGGAGATTCGATTTGGCGTAGAGGGTATTGAAAATCGCAAACTGGACAGGATCGGTATCCTGAAATTCATCAATCAGCGCGGCGGTCCATGTTTGACGGATCGCGTCCGGCAGGCGCTGTGATGATTTATCCATTAATGCGGCATAGAGGTTATACAGCATGTCGTCATAGGAAATGACGCGCTTTTCCCGTTTCCGTCGGCGCACTTCATCTGCCTCCTCCGCCAGACGGCAGAGTAGCAGCCGGTAGGCCATATCCAGTTTTGCCAGTGTGGCTTCGCGTTCGCTGATCCAGTTCCCGGCCAGATCGAAAAACGGATGTAGCGGAGTATTGCCTTTGGCGCGGGTGCCTGCCTGCAGCCTGCCTGTTGTCAGACGTGCGAGGCATTCATCGTTCAGATTGAGGGCAAGCGCGTCTTCAGCCTGAAAGAGAGCGGCATATTCATTAAAGGCTTCCTCAATCCGTTTGGGGGAGTAGGTCGCGCTTTTGAGATCGCCCTGTGCCGCTGCGTCTGCCATGCGCTTCCCGATGGTATCCCGTTCCTTTTCCCAGGATTGACACAGAAGCGCAAAGGCATCGTTCAGGGCAGGGAAATCATGGGCCGCCATGCTCTCCATGCCTTCAGGCCATCGCCTTTCGGCCAGCGGCTTTTTAAGCTCGCGCAACAGAAAATCCCGGAGCCGGTCAGGCGTTACGCGCTTTGCCGTCAGGTACATCAGCAAGGGACGCGGCGTTTCACCGGAAGCAATGTGACGCCTCCAGAAATCATGGGCGACTTCTTCGGCAATTTCCGTATCATCCGGTTCAACCTCGCCGGAAAAGATTTGTCCCGCGCTGAATGCCTTTAACGCCAACGCCTTCTGGCAAAAGCCGTGTATGGTAAAGATGGCCGCTTCATCAAAGCTCGCCAGCGCCGCGCGAAGCGCGCCTGCCATTGCTTCCCGTTTCGCGCCGTGTGGCTTCATCCTGCTTTCGAGCATTTCCAGAAAAGGATCGTCGCGTATGAGCGCTTCCCGCGTAGCGGCATGGTTTGATTCCAGATAGAACAGGGTATCGGCAATACGCTGGCGGATGCGTTCTTTCAGTTCCGCCGTTGCGGCAGTGGTAAAGGTGACAACCAGGATTTGCGGCACGGTGCGGCCGGTTTCCAGCAGCAGGCGCAGATAAAGCGCGCAGATATTCCAGGTTTTGCCCGTACCGGCAGAGGCTTCGATAAGCGACATGCCTTCCAGCGGGCAGGCGAAAACATCCAGGTTGTCAGTCGTCGCCATACATCACCTTGCTCATATGATCCTGCATGGGAGAGAGTACCTTTTGGGCGCATTCCGCGAAAACCTCATCCAGTGGTTCAGCCATCCCCCGCGTTGCCAGGCGGTTGAACGGATCATCGCCTTCGCCAGGATAGCCGCCATAGCCGGTTTCCCATTGCGCGTGAGCTTTGTCTATTCTGTTGTCGTTCGCGATATAGGCGTTTGCCGAAGCCGGGAAAAAGCGGAGCGGTTCTGTCAGCCCCTGGCGATACAGCCTGAGCAGTTCCGCCAGGCGCGTTATGGCTTCGGTCTTGTCGCAGGGCGGGAACAGGATCCTGCCATCGCGGAACCAGCATACGGTTTGCAGCC
>JAISIS010000024.1 GCA_031261905.1 Burkholderiaceae bacterium | reverse complement strand
CTCACCGGTTTCCGCAATCACATGAAACTCGTGCGAGCCGGTACCGCCAATGGCGCCGTTATCAGCAGCAACCGAACGGAACTGCAATCCCATCCGGGTAAATATCCGGGTATATGCGTCAAACATGATCCGGTAGGACTTATCCATCCCTGCGGTATCCCGGTCAAAGGAATACGCGTCCTTCATCGTGAATTCGCGACCGCGCATCAGGCCGAAGCGTGGACGCCTTTCATCGCGGAATTTTGTCTGGATATGGTAAAAATTGACGGGCAACTGGCGGTAGGAATTGATGACGCTGCGCGCAATATCCGTGACAACCTCTTCAGAAGTCGGCTGAATCACAAAATCCCGCCCGTGCCGGTCCTTGATGCGCAGCAGTTCCGGCCCGTATTTTTCCCAGCGGCCTGTTTCCTGCCAGAGCTCGGCTGGCTGAACGATTGGCATGAGCAGTTCAATAGCGTCCGAGCGATCCATTTCCTCACGGATAATCCGCTCTATTTTCTTGAGAATGCGCAGACATAAAGGCATATAGGTGTAGATGCCGGATCCAAGGCGGCGGATCATACCGGTACGGATCATGAGCTTGTGGCTGATAATTTCCGCGTCGGCAGGGGCTTCCTTTAAAGTGCTGATAAAAAATCGGGAGGCTCGCATGATAGTGAATTCTTTTTTTCAAGGTTCAGTGAGGTTATAATTTGTAAGATTCTAAAGGATTCGCTGCCCGATGCGTTCAGGCTTGCGTGAATCCACGGCGATTTTGTTGCGTTTTTGTATGAGAAAAAACGCAACAAAATTGGTGGTTGCGCCGTCTGCCGAATACCGGCGGCAAAAAATAAGAGGTCAATATGCTGGACCGTGACGGGTTTCGTCCCAACGTCGGCATTATTCTGCTTAACGCATATAATCAGGTGTGGTGGGGAAAAAGGGCGCGTGAACATTCATGGCAGTTTCCGCAGGGCGGCATAAAGTATGGTGAAACGCCCAAGCAGGCCATGTATCGCGAGTTGATGGAAGAAACCGGCCTGAAGCAGGAGCACGTCAAGGTCATTGGCCGTACGCGTGACTGGTTGCGTTATGAAGTGCCGCAAAAATATAAAAAGCCGGAAAGCAACGCGCATTATCGCGGGCAGAAACAGATATGGTTTTTGCTGCGGATGGTAGGACGGGACAGTGATTTTGACCTTCGCGCCACCAGTAAGCCCGAATTTGACGCCTGGCGCTGGCATGAATACTGGGTGCCGCTTGATGTCGTGATTGAATTCAAGCGGGATGTCTACTATCACGCACTGGATGAGCTTTCCCGTTTTCTGAATCCACGGCCTGTTCGAGGCATATCGCTCTCTCCGCTGAAACCTCCGCATCGCACAGGAAAAAGGCGTTCGTCATCGGCAGGGAAAAAAGGCAAGGTGGCGGTTGGCGCCGATAAAAAAGCCCTGCCACAAACCGAACACACTGAAAAAGAACAGCCGGAATAAAGAGAGGCTTTCAATGAAAACAGAAAAAAATTTCTTGCTTTCGGTTGCGGGCATATTGCTCTTTTCCGCTTTCTGCAGTCCGCTGCTTGCTGACGAGCGCACGGTGCTGGAAGAAGAGCCGATGGTTGGCTCATCGTATCGCGGCATGGAAGATTATGAAGATATCAGCAAGCCCAAAAAAGAGTGGGAGGTAAAGCTACCGGCCTTTCCTGAAAAAGAAAATCTGGTGTTCTTTTACGTCAGCCCGGTACAGACGCAACGATTCGCCATTGACGCCAAATCGCTGATAACGGGCAAGGACGAGATTCGTTATACCCTGGTGGGCTTAAGCTCCGGCGGCGCAAAAAATATTTCGTATGAAGGTGTAAGATGCGCGAACCGCACCTATCGGCGTTATGCCATGGGCGATGTCGCAGGCAAATGGGTACCATCCCGCACCAATATCTGGAGGGCGGTTGATGTGCAAAATGTCAACCAGCCGCAGACGGCGCTGATGCGTAATTATTTTTGCGACGGGCTTGGCATAGCCGCCACCAAAGAAACCATGCTGCACAAACTGAAGTACCAGCAATCCCTGCGGCAGGATCTTTACGACGTCAATTACTGATTGACAACCGTTACCAGGTTATCCCGGTGGATCAGCTCCGGTGCGCCGTGATATCCCAGAATATCGGCGATATCGGATGATTTATGGCGCAGGATGCGTTGTGCGTCCGAGCTGGAGTAATTGCTGAGGCCACGCGCGATCTCGCGGCCGGATTCATCAAAACAGGCAATCACCTCGCCTCTGCGGAAGTCGCCCATAATTTTTGTGACGCCAATAGGAAGCAGCGATTTACCGTCCTTCAGTACCTTTTGCACCGCGCCCGCATCCAGGAATACCTTCCCTGCCATTTGCAGATGGTCCATCATCCATTGCTTGCGCGCCTGGAGCCGTCCGGAAGGCGCCTGCAACTGGGTGCCGATCATTTCCCCTTCAGCCAGCCGGATAAGCACATCCTCCTGCTTGCCCCACGCGATAATGGTATGCGCGCCGGAGAGTGCGGCCCGCTTTGCCGCAAGCACCTTTGTCAGCATCCCGCCGCGCCCGAAATGGGTGCCGGCCCCTCCCGCCATTTTTTCCAGTCCGGGATCGCCCGCAACAGCATGGCGGATCAGTTCCGCATCCGGATTCTTGCGCGGGTCGGCGTTAAAGAGGCCCTGCTGGTCGGTCAGTATAATAAGGGCATCCGCCTCAACCAGATTGGCTACCAGTGCGCCAAGCGTATCATTGTCGCCAAACTGGATTTCATCGGTGACCACCGTATCGTTTTCATTGATGATGGGAATAACACCCATATGAAGCAGTTCCAGCAAGGTTGAGCGGGCGTTCAGATAACGTTCGCGGTCAGACAAATCCGCGTGCGTCAGCAACACCTGCGCGGTATGAATGTCATAGGCGCGAAAACTGCTCTCATAAATCTGGATCAGGCCCATTTGCCCAACGGCGGCGCAGGCCTGGAGTTTGTGAATATCTGCCGGGCGCTTGTCAAAACCCAGCCGCAACATACCTTCGGCAATCGCCCCCGAACTGACCAGAATAATTTCCTTGCCAAGCGCGCGAAGCCGGGCAATCTGGTCAGACCAGCGCGCGATAGCGGTATGATCCAGACCTTTGCCGTTGTCCGTCAGGAGCGATGATCCGATTTTGACAATCAGCCGTTTGGCGCGAGGAATGAGAGATTTCATGGCAGGGGCGGTAAAAAGTTATTCAATCACCCTGAATCGCGGATCGTCAGGGTCAAGGGAATCCGCTTCGCGTATAGCCTCTGGTACGGCGGTATTGGCAAGGCGCTCCGTCTGGCGGCGTTGTTCTTCAATGTGGCGGCCAATCGCTTCCATCAGTTCCATGCAGCCTGCCTGCGTTACAGCAGATATCTGAAAGACCGGGCCTTTCCATTTGAGTCGGCGAATAAAATCGCGCACAGCAGCATCCCGCGATTCTTCCGGAAGCACATCCATTTTATTCAGCACCAGCCAGCGCGGTTTTTTCGCCAGATCAGGATCATATTTCTCCAGTTCCTTCACCAGCGCGCGCGCGGTTTTTACCCCGTCTTCAGCGGTGTCAAAAGGCGCGATATCCACAATATGCAGCAACAGATTGGTTCGTTGCAAATGGCGCAGAAACTGATGTCCGAGACCGGCGCCCTCTGACGCGCCTTCAATCAGGCCGGGAATATCGGCGATCACAAAACTTTTTTCCGGTCCTACGCGCACCACACCCAGATTGGGATGAAGCGTCGTAAAAGGATAATCGGCAATTTTGGGGCGGGCATTGGAAACAGCCGATATCAGGGTGGATTTCCCCGCGTTTGGCAAACCCAGAAGGCCCACGTCCGCCAGGATTTTCAATTCCAGTTGCAGTTCCCGCTGTTCTCCCGGCTTGCCGTCTGTTTTCTGGCGGGGGGCGCGATTGGTGGAGCTTTTGAAATGAATATTGCCCCAGCCGCCTTCACCGCCCTTGACCAACAGTTGACGCTGCCCGTTTTCAGTCAGATCAGCCAGCGTTTCCCCGGTATTGAAATCCCGGATGATGGTACCCACCGGCATACGGAGAACAATGTCGTCCGCACCCTTGCCGTACTGGTCGGAACCCCGGCCATGTTCCCCGTTTTTTGCGCGGAAGAGTTTGGAGTAGCGAAAATCAATCAGCGTATTGATATTGTTGTCGGCAACAGCCCAGATGCTGCCGCCTTTACCGCCATCGCCACCATCGGGGCCGCCAAAAGGACGGAACTTTTCCCGGTTGAACGAAGCCACGCCATTGCCGCCATTTCCGGCAATAACTTCAATTTTTGCTTCGTCAATGAATTTCATCGCGGTTTTCCTTCAATACGAAAAAAGGCTCCGCTACGGGCAGAGCCTTCTCCTTTTCAGCATCGCATGAACGATGCCCATGTTGCTGGCGGCTTACGCAGGAATAACGGTTGCGTAGTGCCTGTTTTTCTCGCCTTTGACAACAAATTTTACCTTGCCGTCAATCAGCGCGAAGAGAGTATGGTCCTTGCCCATGCCAACGTTGTCGCCGGGGTGCATCGTCGTGCCGCGCTGGCGTACGATAATGCCGCCTGCGTTGATGGCCTGGCCACCGTAAACTTTAACGCCCAGGCGTTTTGAGTGGGAATCGCGGCCGTTTCTGGTTGTGCCGCCGCCTTTTTTGTGTGCCATTTCAAGCTCCTGAATAGGTTTCGTTTCTGAAAAAACGATAGCCGGTTATGCGTTAATGGAAACGATTTGCAGTTCGGTGTAATTCTGGCGATGGCCCTGGCGTTTCTGGTAATGTTTGCGCCTGCGCATCTTGAAAATTTTCACCTTGGGATGACGACCCTGCGTCACAACCGTAGCCTGAACCGTTACACCTTCGACCAATGGCGTGCCAAAGCGGATGCTTTCGCCTTCACCCACTGCAAGAACCTGGTCAATAGTGATTTCGGATCCAATGTCTGCCGGTATCGCTTCTACTTTATATTTTTGTCCGGCAACAACCTTGTATTGTTTGCCACCGGTTTTTATGACCGCGTACATGGAAACTCCATCAAAATAAATAATAAAAAAACAGCAAAATATCCCGGCAAATCCGGAAAACCGCCAATTATACAGCAGCTTGTATTCCCGGTCAAAGCATCCGCCCATACTGTTGTACTATAATGCCTCTGCATGAACCTTTTGAAAACCCTTTTTACCATTTCGGGCATAACCATGCTCTCGCGTATCACCGGGCTGATACGCGAATTGCTGATTGCGCGCGCATTCGGGGCATCCGGTTTTACCGATGCCTTTTTTGTGGCGTTCCGCATTCCCAACCTGCTGCGGCGGCTCTTTGCCGAAGGCGCTTTCTCGCAGGCTTTTGTGCCGATTCTCGCGGAATACGCCAATCGGAAGGGAATGGATGAAACCCGCGAACTGGTCAACAAGGTGGCCTCCGCACTTTTCTGGGCGCTGATTGCTGTAACCATTATCGGCGTGATTACCGCGCCAACCATCGTTTTTCTGATCGCCACAGGCTTTGACAACAATCCGGAGGTATTTCATGCGTCTATCGTCATGACGCGCATCATGTTCCCGTACATCCTCTTCATGTCGCTGGTGGCGCTGGCGGGCGGGATTCTCAATACCTGGCGCGAATTCCGCATACCGGCCTTTACCCCGGTCTTGCTGAACCTTTCCTTCATCGTGGCCTCGTTGTTTGTTGCTCCATACATGGATCAGCCGGTATATGCCCTGGCGCTGGCGGTATTTGTGGGCGGGCTGCTCCAGCTTGCCATACAGATACCTGCGCTGAAAAAACTCAATATGCTGCCCCGGATCTCCCTCAGGATTCGCGAAATTTACCGCAACGAAGGCGTTAGACGGGTTATCAGCCAGATGGTGCCCGCGACATTTGCCGTATCCGTTGCGCAAATCAGCCTGATGATCAACACCAATATTGCCTCGCACCTGCCGCATGGCAGCGTTTCCTGGCTTTCCTATGCCGACAGGCTTATGGAATTTCCCAACGCGCTGCTGGGCGTTGCGCTGGGCACCATCCTCCTGCCCAGCCTTTCCAAAGCAAATGCCCGGCAGGACGCGGAAGAATACTCCGCGCTGCTGGACTGGGGATTGCGGCTGACCTTCCTGCTGGCCATGCCCGCAGCCGTATTTCTGATGACCCTGCCGGAACCATTTACCGCCACCCTTTTTCATTACGGTAAATTCAACGCGGAAGATGTCGCCATGACATCCAATGCTCTGATCGCTTACGGGGTCGGGCTGATCGGACTTATTCTGGTGCGGATTCTGGCCCCCGGCTTTTATGCCAAACAGGATATCAAGACACCGGCCAGAATAGCCATAGTCGTGCTGATAGTGACGCAGCTCATGAACTTTGCCTTTGTGCCCTGGATTGCCCATGCCGGGCTGGCGCTGGCGATTGGTCTGGGCGCGTGCGTAAATGCCATTTGCCTTTACATCGGCCTCAGAAAGCGCGGAATCTATACCCCAAGGGCAGGCTGGCGGATGTTTTTGCTCAGACTGGCGGGCGCGCTTTTTCTGCTGGCGGGCGTGGCGCTCTGGTCGGCCTCCTTTTTTGACTGGACAGGGCTGCAATCAAGGCCCTTATACCGGGCGGGTGTACTTGCGGGTGTGATGGTAATTTGCGGCATCGTGTATTTTGGCGCGCTCTTTGCCATGGGTTTTCGCCCGCGCGATTTCAGGCGCGTGGCAGACTAAAAGCCGCCACCTTTCCCTACCCCTCTTTGGTCAGCGATTCCAGCTCTTCCCAGCGGATCATGCAGTTCATCAGCGTTTCTTCAATTTCCGCAAAGCGCTGGTTAAGCCGGTTACCTTCTTCCCGGTTGTTTTTATACAACTCCGGATCGGACAACCTGCCCGCAATCTGGTTTTGCTCCGCTTCCAGCGCGGCAATCCGGGCAGGCAATTCATCCAGTTCCCGCTGCTCCTTGTAACCCAGCTTTTTGCGGCGGGGAGGGGCGGCCTTTTCCCTGGCAGGCGTTGCTGGCGCGGGCGCAGGGGCTTTGGCGCTGGCCGGTGCCTGCGGTTTGGGGCGCATCCGCTCCCAATCGCTGTATCCGCCCGGATATTCCCGCCACAGGCCATTACCCTCGGCGGCGATCACCTGGGTGACCACATTGTCAATAAAGGCGCGGTCATGGCTGACCAAAAAAACCGTGCCATCGTAATCCTGCAGCAACTCTTCCAGCAATTCCAGCGTATCAATATCCAGATCATTGGTCGGCTCATCAAGCACCAGCACATTGGCCGGGCGGGCAAAAAGCCGCGCCAGCAGCAGCCGGTTGCGCTCCCCGCCTGATAGCGATTTCACCGGCGAGCGGGCGCGCTCCGGCGTAAACAGAAAGTCAGCCAGGTAGCTCATCACATGCTTGCGTTGCCCGCCAATATCCACCCACTCGCTGCCGGGTGAAATAGTATCCGCCAGCGTAGCCTCGTCATCCAGTTGCGCGCGCATCTGGTCAAAATAGGCTACTTGCAGATTGGTTCCCTGCCGTATGCTGCCGCTGTCCGGTTGCTCTTCCCCTAAAATCATGCGCAGGAGGGTCGTTTTACCGATGCCGTTTGGCCCGATCAGCCCGACCTTGTCTCCCCGCAGGATAATGTCGGAAAAATCCCGTGCGATTACCTTGTCGCCATAACGCTTGTTTATGTGCGCCAGCTCGGCAACCACCTTGCCTGAACGCTCCCCTGCGGAAACATCCATGCGCACCTGCCCTTGCTGGTCGCGCCGTGCCGCGCGGGTCGCCCTCAGATCATGCAGGCGCCGCACGCGCCCTTCGTTCCGCGTTCTCCTGGCCTGGATGCCTTTCCTGATCCAGACCTCTTCCTGCGCCAGAAATTTATCAAACTTCGCGTTTTCCACTTCTTCTGCTGCCAACTGCGCCGATTTCCTTTCTTTATAGGCAGAGAAATTTCCGGGATAGGAAAGCAGGCGACCCCTGTCCAGTTCCACAATACGGGTAACTACATGATCAAGGAAACGCCTGTCATGCGTGATAAGGACAATGCTGCCCTTGAAATCGTTCAGCAGGGACTCCAGCCACAGGATGGAATCAAAATCGAGATGGTTGGTAGGCTCATCCAGCAACAAGACATCCGGCGCGACAACCAGGCCATGCGCGAGGGCAACCCGCTTGTGCATACCGCCCGAGAGCGTGCCCATGATATCGTCCTTTACAAGCCCAAGTTGCTGCAGGACAGTTTCCACCCGGTTGGCAAGGTTCCAGGCATTGGCGGCATCCAGCTTCCCCTGCAAATCATGCATTTTGTCCAGGATGGCTTCATCCTGAGTGCCGCCCAGCCGAGCCGTAAGCGACTCATATTCCGCCAGCATGGCCTGGATATCGGACAGGCCGGAGGCAACGGCTTCAAACACAGTTTGCGCCGGGTCAAACTGCGGCTCCTGCGCGACATAGGCTATACGCAAGCCCTGCTGCATGGTGAAAAGCCCGTCATCCAGCAATTGCTTTCCCGCCAGCACCTGAAGAAGCGAGGATTTGCCTGTGCCGTTACGCCCTATCAGCCCTACACGCTCGCCCGGCTCCAGCGAAAAATCAGCATGATCCAGCATCGGGAAATGGCCAAAAGCCAGTTGGGCATCGGTAAGGGATAAAAGCGCCATGAGAGAGAAGTGACCGGGATAACGAAAAAATTCCCGCTATTGTAGCAAGCCGGGTGATTTCAGCCAGCCGCTTGTACGCACGGCACGAAGGATTCGTCTGCAACGCACGCTTTAGGGTACA
>JAISIS010000021.1 GCA_031261905.1 Burkholderiaceae bacterium | reverse complement strand
AAGGTGGGCGCCCATGCCATGACAGGCGCGGCGACACGCCTTTCGCAGGATATCCCGCCTTTTGTGCTGGTGGCTGGCACGCCGCCAAGCGCCTATGGCATAAATTCCGAAGGTCTGCGTCGCCGGGGTTTTACACAGGAACAGATTGAAGCGATCCGCCAGTCCTACAAAGTGCTTTACAAATCCGGGCTGTCCCTGGATGAAGCCAAGGCCGCTTTGGAAGAAGAAGCAGCCAAATCAGCTGGTGCGGGAGAATATATCAATCAGTTGCGCGCCTTTCTGGATACCGCCGAGCGCGGCATCATCCGCTGATTTTCATGGCAGCAGCAATGCCGCTGCGGCAATGGCGCGCCATCATGATTGCGGAGAACGCCATATGAAGCCGGTTGCGATGGTCGCGGGCGAGATTTCCGGGGACATACTTGGCGGGCATTTATTGTCCGCCCTGCGTCCCCGCCTGCCGGATACGCTCATGCATGGCATTGGCGGGCCGAACATGGCGCGCCAGGGCTTTATCAGCCACTGGCCGATGGAGAAGCTCTCGGTCAACGGCTTCTTTGAAGTATTCGCCCACTTCTTCGAGATCAAGGCAATCCGTGACAGCCTGCGCGACAGGCTGATCAAGGAAAGACCCGGTGTTTTCGTAGGGATTGACGCTCCCGAATTCAATCTGGGCCTGGAAGCGCAGCTCAGGAAAGCCGGAATCCCTACCGTGCATGTTGTTGGCCCATCCGTATGGGCCTGGCGCAAGGGCCGCATCAAAACCATTGCCAAGGCCGTTTCGCGTATGCTGGTGCTTTTTCCCTTTGAAGTGGAAATCTACGAAAGAGCAGGCATACCGGTCACCTATATCGGCCATCCCCTCGTCAGGAATATCCCGATGGAGCCGGACACCGCAGGCGCGCGTGCCGCGCTGGGGCTTTCACCGGATAAACCGGTTGTGGCCGTTATGCCCGGCAGCCGTATGTCCGAGCTCAAATACAATGGCGCGGCCTTCATTGGCGCGGCCCGTTTGCTGAGCGAGCGGGACTCTTCCATCCAGTTCATCGCGCCCATGGCGGGCGAGCGGCAACGGCAGCAATTTGCCGCCCAACTGGCCGAAGCCGGTATGGAAGAAACGATCCGCCTGATCGAAGGACAGTCGCACCGCGCTATTGAAGCTGCGGATGCGGTGCTCGCCGCTTCCGGCACCGCCACACTGGAAATCGCCATGTTCAAGAAACCCATGGTGATCGGATACCGCTTCATGCGCGCCACCTGGGAGATTGCCAAACGGGTTGTGACTCCGCCCGTTGGCCTGCCCAATATCCTGGCGGGAGAAATGGTCGTGCCGGAGTTCTACCAGGATGACGCCACGCCACAGGCGCTGGCGGACGCGATCTGGAAGCAATTGCATGATGCCGCCCTGCGGGAATCCCTGCATGAACGCTTTACCCTCATGCACGAATCGCTGTCAAGAGATACCGCAGCCCTGAGCGCCCAGGCCGTGCTGGATGTGATGAACAGCAAAGGATAAGCGCCATGACCCGCCAGACAGCCTTTTCCTTTGCCGATACCGGGATGGAAGGGCTAATATGCGGCGTTGACGAAGCAGGGCGTGGCCCCATTGCCGGGCCTGTCTTTGCAGCAGCCGTCATTCTGGACCCGGCTGCTCCCATAGAAGGATTGCGGGATTCCAAGAAACTGTCGCCAGCCAGGCGTGATCAGCTTGCCGCGCTGATTCGCAGCCATGCACTTGCCTGGTCTGTTGCCGCCTGTTCCGTGGCGGAAATTGACGAACTGAATATCCTTCAGGCCACCATGCTGGCCATGAAACGTGCCGTGGAAGGGTTAGGCACAGTACCCGCGCTGGCACTGATAGATGGCAACCGTTGCCCTGCGCTTGCCGTGCGCGCCGAAGCCATAGTAGGCGGTGATGACAAGGTAGAAGCCATCTCCGCCGCCTCCATCCTTGCCAAGACAGCGCGGGATAACGCTCTGATGCAGTTACACGAAGAATATCCGCAATACGCCTTTGACAGGCACAAAGGCTATCCCACCGCCCTTCACCTGGCGCGCCTGCGCGAGCATGGCGCTTCGCCCGTACATCGCGTTTCCTACGCGCCTGTCCGTGCCGTGCTGGTAAATGAGCCATCGAAAGGCGGCTGAAATGAAGATAATCACTTCACGCAACAACGAGCTTTTTCGCGAAATCAGGCAAATTGCGGGCAGCGCGCGGGTGCGCCGCAAAGCATCCAGAACCATACTGGACGGGATTCACCTTTGCCAGTCCTGCCTGCGCTATGGCGAGAACCCGCTCTTTTGCGTAGTGAACAAATCCGCGCAGAACAATCCTGAAATTGCCGCCATCCTGGCTGAATGCATCAAACGCGGCGTTACCTGCATAGGATTGCCGGAAACCCTGTACCATATCGTCAGCCAGGTAGAAGAGGGAGCCGGTCTCTTTTTTGTCATCGTGCCGCCCGCATATCCAGCTCCCTTCCGGATAACGCAAACCACAGCGCTCCTGGACAGAATACAGGATCCCGGCAACCTTGGTTCCATCCTGCGCAGCACCTCGGCTGCGGGCATTCGTGAGGTATTTTGCAGCGAAGGTACAGCCTCGGCCTGGTCGCCGCGCGTATTGCGGGCCGGGATGGGCGCGCACTTCCTGATCCGGGTACACGAGAACGTGGATCTCGAAGCACTGATAACAGCATCCGAAGTCAGCGTTGCGGCAACCGTTCCCACGGCGGAGCAAAGCATTTATGATGCGGATTTAAGAAAACCCATTGCCTGGCTTTTCGGTCACGAAGGGCAGGGCATTTCCTCCACATTGCAATCAAAGGCATCTCTCGCATTGAAGCTGCCTCATGTCGGAGAGCAGGATTCCCTTAACGTGGCCGCTTGCGCGGCAGTATGCTTTTTTGAGCAATTGCGCCAGATAAAGGCCGGATAGCGACGACATGACAACCCTTGATTTCCTGCGCCATGCCAAAGCGCGCGATTTGCGGCAACTGAACTGGTCGCCAAAGCTGAAAGTGCTGGCGCTGGCCCCGCATCCGGATGACTTTGACGCCATCGGCGTTACCCTCAAATACCTGCACGATTCCGGGCATGACGTTTACGCGGCGGTTGCCGTTAC
>JAISIS010000004.1 GCA_031261905.1 Burkholderiaceae bacterium | reverse complement strand
CAGGTCCAGGTGCAAAACAAGCTCCAGCTCGCAACGCCGCTTTTGCCGCAGGAAGTCCAGCGCCAGGGGCTTTCTGTCGTAAAGTCAGTCAAGAACTTCCTGCTGGTGGTGAGCCTTGTGTCCGAGGACGGCAGCATGGACAGCGCGGACATCAGCGACTATATCGCCAGCAATATCCAGGATCCTATAGGTCGTCTGGATGGTGTTGGCGATACTCAGCTTTTTGGCGCGCAATACGCAATGCGCATCTGGCTGGATCCGGTAAAAATGGAGCAGTACAAACTGAATCCCTCGGATATCGTGCAGGTTATACAGGAGCAGAATACCCAGGTGACCGGTGGTCAGATAGGCGCTGCGCCTGCCGTGAGGGGGCAGCAGATCAACGTAACGATTATTGCCGCCGAGCGTTTTGAGAAACCGGAACAATTTGAAAATATTTTCATCCGGACCAACCCGGATGGCTCTTCGCTGTTCCTCAAGGATATTGCGCGCATTGAGCTGAACAAGGAGATGTTCACTTCCGAGGCCTACTATAACGGCAGCCCTTCGGCGGGCCTTGCCATCAAGCTCTCATCGGGAGCCAATGCGCTGGACACCTCGGCACATATCAAGAAAGAGCTGGATTCGCTTTCCCGCTTTTATCCGCCAAGCCTCAAGAACGTTTTTCCTTACGATACGACGCCTTTCGTCAAACTCTCCATTGAAGAGGTTTTCCGCACACTGGGTGAAGCCATTGTCCTGGTTTTCCTGGTGATGTACCTGTTCCTCCAGAATTTCCGGGCAACGCTGATCCCTACCATCGCCATTCCGGTGGTGCTTCTGGGTACCTTTGGCGTGTTGGCGCTCGCGGGTTTTTCGATCAACTCCCTTACCATGTTCGGTATGGTGCTTGCCATCGGGCTATTGGTTGACGATGCCATTGTGGTGGTGGAAAACGTCGAGCGGATCATGCATGAGGAGAAAATCGGCCCCAGAGAAGCGGCCAGGAAATCCATGGAACAGATTACCGGTGCGCTGGTTGGCGTGGCCATGGTGATTGCCGCCGTCTTTGTGCCGATGGCCTTCATGAGCGGGTCAACCGGGGTGAGTTACCGGCAATTCTCCATTACGAGTGTAACGGCCATGACGCTGTCCGTCCTGGTTGCCATGATCCTGACCCCGGCACTGTGCGCCACCATGTTGCCGGACGCCATCCACCACAAGGAGACAGGCTTTTTTGGCCGTTTCAACGCTTGGTTTGACAAGGTATCTACCCGTTATCAGGGTGGCGTATCGCATATTATTACCCGGCCAAAACGTTATCTGATGGTTTTTTGCGTGGGTATCTGCTGTATTGCCTATATGTTCTGGCGGCTGCCTTCCGGCTTTTTGCCCGATGAAGACCAGGGGATGATGTTTGCCCAGGTTACCCTGCCAACGGGGGCGACATTTGAGCGGACGCGCGAGGTGTTAAAACAACTTGACAAGCATTTCCGCGAGGATGAGAAGGATTCCGTCAAAAGCGTGCTGACCGTTTCCGGTTTCAGTTATGCAGGCAGCGGGCAAAATGCCGGCCTGGCCTTTATCAGCCTGAAGGATTGGGGAGAGCGCAATAGCAGCGAGCAGCGCGTCCCGGCGATCGTGCAGCGCGCCATGGCGAAATTTTCCAAATTGTCAGAGGCCACCGTGTACGTTTTCCAGCCCCCGGCGGTGGTTGAACTGGGTAACGCGACCGGCTTTGACTTTGAACTGATCGACCGGGCAAACCAGGGGCATGACGCCTTGATGAATGCCCGTAACCTCCTGCTGATGAAAGCAAACCAGCATCCCGATTTGCAGGCCGTCAGGCCCAACGGGCTGGATGACGTAGATCAGTACATCCTGAATGTGGATCTTGCCAAGGCGGGCGCGCAAAGCCTGACAAAAGGGGAAATCAATACGGCAATTGCCGCCTATTGGGGCAGCTCTTACGTCAATGACTTCATGGATCGCGGCAGGACGAAAAAAGTCTATATCCAGGCGGATATGCCCTACCGGATGCAGGCAAATGATTTTAACAACTACCGTATTCGCAACAGCAAGGGAGAGATGGTGCCATTTTCCTCATTCCTTTCCATGAAAGTGGAGAAGGGATCACCCAAGCTGGAACGGTATAACGGCCTGCCTTCCATGGAAATTCTCGGCGTTCCGCGCGGAAACAAGAGTACCGGGCAGGCCATGAAGGCTATGGAAGATTTGACGAGAAAGGAATTGCCGGGCTTTGATTTCTCCTGGACAGGCATTTCCTACCAGGAAAAAATGGCCGGTTCCCAGGCGCCCATGTTGTACGCCATTTCGCTGGTCGTGGTTTTCCTGTGTCTGGCGGCATTGTATGAAAGCTGGTCTATTCCCTTTGCCGTGTTGCTGGCGGTGCCTACAGGCGTCATTGGCGCTCTGGGAGGTATGTTGCTCAGAGGTATGAACAATGACGTTTACTTCCAGATCGGTATCCTGACGGTGATCGGGCTTTCCGCCAAAAACTCGATCCTGATTGTCGAATTTGCCCAGGAAATGCATGAGAAGGGTGAAGATATTTTCAATGCGGTGGCTCATGCCGCGCGCCTGCGCCTGCGACCTATCATTATGACCTCCCTGGCCTTCATCCTGGGCGTTGTTCCGCTCATGATAAGCAATGGCGCGGGTTCAGGCGGACAGAACGCCATCGGCACCACGGTTGTTTTCGGCGTGTCGGCGGCCACCCTTTTTGGCATCTTCTTTACGCCTATTTTCTACATTGTCGTAAACAGCCTGTTCAAATCCGGGAAAAAGGCCGTGCAGCCCGCACCAGCCGTAGCGGATGGGCATGACGGCGATGGTGAAAAAGAAGGCATGGAGCAGGGGGCGGAAGAGTAGCGGCAGGCCGCGCTCTTTTGCAGCCTGGCTTATAATACGGGATGCTCCTGACAGCGATTAACATTATTATTTCAACATACTATGCTCATTATTTCAGGCTCCTGCGCCCTGTCTGATTTTCGCGCCAAGGGGTTGCTGCCCCGTTTGCAACACATTGATCCCGCTATTACGGGCATCGCGGGGCGTTATATTCATTTCATTGACGCAGCCTCTCCGTTGTCAGATGCGGATGTCCGTTGCCTTGAATCCCTGCTGGATTACGGGGAACCTTTTACGGACAGTGAAAAGGGCTATGAATTTGTGGTTATCCCCAGGCTTGGCACGATTTCTCCCTGGGCTTCCAAAGCCACCGATATCGCCAGAAATTGTGGTTTGCCGCATGTCCATCGCATTGAACGCGGTATTTCGTACTATCTTTACCGTAGCGAGAGCGCGCCTGCCCTTACGGATGCACAATGGGCCGATATTACCGCCATGCTGCATGACCGCATGACGGAAACAGTCCTTTTCAACAGGCAGGATGCACAGGCGCTTTTCACGGAGCTTGAACCAGCGCCGCTGGCCTGGGTGGATATGCTTGCTGGCGGGAAAGCCGCGCTCGAAAAGGCCAATACGGATATGGGACTCGCGCTGTCCGAGGACGAAGTAGATTATTTGTACGATGCCTTTGCCCGGGCGAACCGTAACCCTACCGATGTTGAACTGATGATGTTTGCGCAGGCAAACAGCGAGCACTGCCGCCACAAGATTTTCAATGCCGACTGGACGATTGACGGCAAGGAACAGGATATTTCGCTTTTCGGCATGATCCGGCATACGCATGAATGCCACCCTGAGGGAACTATCGTCGCGTACAAGGACAACGCCTCCATCATGGAAGGCGCAAACGTCATGCGCTTTTACCCGCGTTCAGAGGCTTCGGATACATATCAGCCCTCGGATGAACTGACGCATATCCTCATGAAGGTGGAAACGCACAACCACCCCACCGCCATTTCACCTTTCCCTGGCGCTTTAACAGGCGCGGGCGGCGAGATACGGGATGAGGGCGCAACCGGAAGAGGGGCAAAGCCCAAGGCCGGGCTGACCGGGTTTACCGTTTCCAACCTGATGTTTCCGGAGGCGATAAAACCCTGGGAAAACGTGGCGGATGTCGCCAACCCTGAAAAAACGAAAGCGGGCACAGATGCCTATGGCCGCCCGGACAGGATCGCTTCGCCCTTGCAGATCATGATTGAAGGGCCTATTGGCGGCGCGGCATTCAACAATGAATTTGGCCGTCCGAACTTGGCAGGCTATTTCCGTACATACGAACAAAATGTGGGAGGCCGTGTTTTTGGCTACCACAAGCCGATCATGATAGCGGGTGGCATCGGCAATATTTCGGCCAAACACACCGCCAAGCGCGATCTTCCGCCGGGCAGCCTGCTTATCCAGTTGGGCGGCCCCGGTATGCGCATTGGCATGGGAGGCGGGGCTGCTTCTTCCATGGCGACAGGCTCCAACACGGCAGACCTGGATTTTGACTCCGTACAGCGCGGCAATCCCGAGATGGAGCGGCGCGCACAGGAAGTCATCAACGCCTGCTGGGCAATGGGTGATGATAACCCCATCCTTTCCATCCATGACGTAGGCGCGGGCGGCCTGTCCAACGCCTTCCCGGAAATTACCCATGACGCGGGCCGGGGCGCGGTATTTGATTTGCGCGCGGTGCCGCTGGAAGAAAGCGGTATGTCGCCGAAAGAAATCTGGAGCAACGAATCACAGGAACGCTATGTGCTGGCGATCGCACCGGAAAGCCTGCCGCTGTTTGAGAAACTATGCGAAAGGGAGCGCTGCCGTTTCGCGGTTGTCGGAACAGTAACCGAAACGCGGCAACTGAAAGTGCTGGACCCGGCGCATGACAACGCGCCAGTGGATATGCCGATGGATGTGCTGCTGGGCAAGCCGCCCAAAATGCACCGTGATGTCTCACATGTGGCGCATGATTACCCACCGGTAAAAACCACCGGGCTTGACCTGGCTGAAACCGTGGAGAAAGTGCTGCAACTCCCTACGGTTGGGGATAAATCCTTTCTCATCACCATTGGCGACCGTACGGTAGGCGGCTTGACGGCGCGGGACCAGATGGTTGGCCCTTGGCAGATACCGGTGGCGGATTGCGCCGTTACCTTGATGAGTTTTTCCGGCTATGCCGGTGAGGCGATGGCGATGGGCGAAAGGACGCCGCTCGCGGTGATTGATGCTGCTGCTTCCGGCAGGATGGCCATTGGCGAGGCGATCACCAATATTGCCGCCGCGCCCATTGGCAGGATATCGGATATCAAGCTGTCCGCCAACTGGATGGCGGCCTGTGGGCAGGCCGGGCAGGATGCCGCGCTTTTCGATACGGTAAAGGCGGTAGGCATGGAATTGTGCCCGGCACTGGGCATCAGCATCCCTGTCGGGAAAGATTCGCTTTCCATGCGCACCACCTGGCAGGATGGCGGTGCTGAAAAAGAAGTGATTTCCCCGGTCTCACTGATCGTTTCCGCTTTTGCGCCGGTAGCCGATGTCCGCAAGTCATTGACGCCGCAACTGCAAACACGCGTCGGGGATACCGCGTTGATCCTGATTGACCTGGGGCGCGGTAAAAACCGGCTGGGCGCCTCGGCCCTGGCGCAGGTGACAGGGCAGATCGGCCACGAAACGCCGGACCTGGATAACCCGGAAGACCTGAAATCCTTTTTCGCGGCTATCCAGCAACTGAACGCGGAAGGCAAGCTCCTGGCCTACCATGATCGTTCCGATGGCGGCCTTTTCACCGCACTGTGCGAAATGGCTTTCGCCTCGCGTATCGGCCTGCATATTTTCCTGGACTCCATGCTGCAAGCCCTGGCGGAAGCTGGTGTGACCGATTCTGATGAAAGGATTTTCCGTGCGCTCTTCTCGGAAGAACTCGGCGCGGTTATCCAGGTGCGCACGGACGACCTCAGGGAAGTCCGGCAAGTCCTTCGCAAGCATAACCTGGGTTATTGCTCTCATATGATCGGCACCCTTATGGACAATACCAGCCTGACGATTGTGCAGGGAGGTACAACCATCTACGCCGAGGCTGTGCCAAAGCTGAACCGCCTGTGGAGCGAGACAAGCTGGCGCATTGCCCGTCTGCGCGATAATCCGGTGTGCGCCGATATGGAATACAACTGGATACGGGATACCGTAGATCCTGGCATTTCCCCTCGTGTGCCTTTTGATATGGCGGAAGATATAGCTGCCCCTTATATCGCCAAAGGCGTTCGCCCACAGGTGGCGATACTCAGGGAGCAGGGATCCAATTCCCATGTGGAAACCGCCTATGCCATGCACAAGGCCGGTTTTACCGCAGTGGATGTGCATATGAGTGACCTTATCGCAGGCCGTGTGAACCTTTCCGGCTTCAAGGGCGTGGTTGCGGTAGGTGGTTTTTCCTATGGCGATGTGCTTGGCGCGGGGGAGGGCTGGGCCAAGACCATCCTTTTCAACGAGATGCTCAGGGAACAGTTCAGCGCCTTTTTTGCCAGGGGCGACAGCTTTGCGCTGGGTATCTGCAATGGATGCCAGATGATGAGCAGCCTGAGCGCCATTATCCCCGGTGCGGAAAACTGGCCCAAATTCACGAAAAACAAATCCGAGCAGTTTGAGGCCCGCTTTGTGATGGTGGAAATTCCCGAATCACCCTCCATTTTCTTTGAGGGGATGACAGGCCTGCGCGCACCGATTGTGGTTTCCCATGGCGAGGGCTTTGCCGATTTTTCCCGGCAGGGGGATATCAGCAGGGTGCATGTTGCGATGCGGTATATCGATAATTATGGTTTGCCGACCGAAACCTATCCTCTCAATCCCAATGGCTCGCCGCATGGCATCACATCGGTGACAACGGAAGACGGGCGCTTTACGGTACTTATGCCGCACGCCGAACGGGTATTCCGCTCTGTGCAACACTCATGGTGTCCTGATTCATGGGGAGAAGATTCCCCCTGGATGCGCATGTTCCGCAACGCGCGCAAATGGGTTGGGTGACTATCCGCGCTTTTTGCTCAGATGAAATATTACTTTGCTTATTAGCCAAATATATATTATATTGATGTAATACATATTTATAAAAGTTTTGTTGCGCTATTCAATGTGTAGTAAAAATCATTAAAAATCATATAGATATATAGTAATTCCCCCCTCTTTTTTGTTGCAAGAAACATAAGAATGTGGTAAAATGAACAGTGGCACACCGCACACCGCACACCGCACACCGCACACCGCACACCGCACACCGCACACCGCAACTATATAGTTGTCTGTCAGTAGGTCCCTCTTTACCAACCGGAACCGCATTTTCTTCCCTTCTTTTTTCCGGCATCTCAGTTAGATCTTTCGTCAGGCTGTTTATAGCCTGTTTGCTGCTATGGATGATATTACCGGCAAGATCGGCAGAGATTACGCTAAAGCATCATGAAATGAAAGAGATAACATGGAATTATTAAAAAAACTTGCTTGCGTTATGTCGGCAGTTTCCTTGATTTCGTGCGGCAATAAAAAGGAAGTTCCCAAGGATGCGCCTAAAAAAACGGTAGCTGAAAGCATTAAGAAAACACCGGATGCAGGTTTGGTTGAGCAGGGGGAAGTTAGAGCTAAAGGAGTTGGCATTACGCCAGATGCGGCGATTAACGAAGCTTTGAAGACGGTTATTATGCAAGTTAATGGAAGCGTGGTTTCCTCAGCTTCTGCCAACCTGAACAATATGTCAAAGGTGACGGCTGATGTGGATGTCCAAAAATCCGGTGGCGTCATTTCTGGTTTCAAGGTCAATTACGTTGTCGCACCTGAAAAAGCGGGTGGCGTATACAACGTTGAGATAACGGCAAAAATAGCCAAGGTCAAGGCTCCCGGTTGATGCAGGGAAAATCAGGATTGTTATCGCGCCAATCCGTTCAGCGAAACCTACTTTCAATATTGGCAGACGTGAGGTTCCGGCCACTCAGTGTCAGGCAGCAATTGATTGATGCGCTGTGACGCAAAGCGGTCTCTTTACGCAATTGGTGAAGGATAAACCCGTTGCCGGAGCGGCAGCCATTTTAACGTCCATAGAACTCCCTATCTGCCTTGTCATTGTCGTGCTCATCCTCAGATCATGTTGAAGAAGCGTTCAAAGAATGCCTCCAGCTTGTTCAGTAGCCGAATATGCCCTTGTAGTTTTTACCGGAAAATTGCGTAACATCACCATTTTCAGGAACATTCCAGTCCGGGCGGTTTAGCTTTAGTGTATTTTGTGCCGCTACATCAATTTCTACCAATGCCTGATGACAAAAACCGGCAAGTTCAAGCCCAAGCGCCTGTCCTCCTGCGCCAGCGCATATTTCAACTGATGTGAGGCTTTGTTGTGCTATCCGGGAAGAAATCGGCAGTATCATCAGAGAGGTTTTTTATCCGTTGATGCTTAGGGAAGTTCTTTTAATTATGCTGTATTACATCCACAATGCTGTTATTGTATACAGTATAAATAAGGGCGTCAAGCTTATAGTTGCGGGTTGGAAATCTTGCCCCTCTTCCATATAAAGTCATTTTAATGCCTACATCCGGTTAAATGAAAGCAAAAGCCTGTTCTTTGAGAAGATGGTATTAGGCTAATTGACGGGATATTATTCTTGAGATATAAAGAAAACAAGGAATCTAAAGAATTTAGGGAGGTGTCCCATGAATCTCGCCAAAGTATCCGCAAACGGGCAAGTTACTGTTCCGATTGAAATCCGCAGGAAGCTTCGCCTGAAAGAAGGGGACAAGCTGTTGTTCCTGGAACGGGAGAACGGGGAAGTGGTGATTGATAATGCCTCGTCAGCCGCTATTGTGCGGGCACAAGAGGCGTTTGTCGGCGCGGCAAGGGATTTTGATGTGACGGATGATGAGGATGTGCAGAAGCTGGTGGACGCAGTGCGCTATAAAGGCAAGAAGCAATCATGAGGGTAGCAGTAATGCTGCGAGCATCTTTCGCAGCGAGATATACTGCGGTTGGCCTGCCGCCTACTTC
>JAISIS010000201.1 GCA_031261905.1 Burkholderiaceae bacterium | reverse complement strand
CGGCAATGCGCCGAACATCGCCATACCGGACAAACCGGCAACGCCCGAACCCCGCATCAGTTGCATAAGCACTGTCTCGGCCTGGTCTGCCTCGTGATGCGCCGTCAGCAAAAGCCCTGCGCCATGCCGTTGGCACATCTCCGAAAGCGCGGTATAGCGCGCACGGCGTGCCGCCGCCTCTACGCCCTCGGCATCATCCGGGTCCAGTGCCACCTTCATGGCATCAAAAGCAATCCCCAGTTGCCGACAACTTTCCCGGCAATGCGCCAGCCAGTTATCCGCCATACGGGAAAGACCGTGATGCACATGAAAAGCAAAAAGGCGAATATTGTTCTTCAGCGCCCAGTCATGCGCCAGATGCAGCAGCACCATTGAATCCAGCCCACCGGAACAGGCCACCGCCATCGCGCCGGTTACAGCACACACCCGCGCATCCTGCAATGCGCGCTCAAAAGCCATAACCGGATAATCAGAGGCAACGTCCGGCACACTTTACTCCGATGGTACCGTATCCTTGAACTCGCCGTATTCCAGCCATTTCCGGTTGCGCGCTTCCAGCAGATCCCTGGTGGAAACTCCCTTGAACTGACGAAGCGCATCCGCCAGCGCCCGTTTTAACAGTACGGTCATCTGCCTGGGATCACGGTGCGCGCCACCCAGCGGCTCGTTGATAATCCTGTCAACCAGGCCAAGGCCTTTTAAGCGATGCGCGGTCAGGCCCAGCGCTTCGGCGGCATCATTGGCACGCTCCGCCGTTTTCCACAGAATGGAAGCACAGCCTTCCGGTGAAATTACCGAATAAATAGCATATTGCAGCATCAATACCGTATCCGACACCGCGATCGCCAGCGCGCCACCCGACCCGCCTTCGCCGATAACCGTGGTAATCACCGGCGTTTTAAGTTTGGCCATCTCGTATAAATTACGTCCGATCGCTTCCGACTGACCGCGCTCTTCGGCATCAATGCCCGGAAAAGCGCCAGGTGTATCCACAAACGTAAACACTGGCAGTCTGAATTTTTCAGCCATATGCATCAGGCGCAATGCCTTGCGATAACCTTCCGGGCGCGGCATACCGAAATTGCGGAAACCACGCTCTTTGGTATCACGCCCTTTCTGATGGCCGATTACCACACAACCCTGGCCGTTAAAACGCGCCAGCCCGCCAACAATTGCCGGATCGTCGCCAAAAGTGCGGTCACCGTGCAACTCGTGAAAATCCGTAAAAATAGCGTTGATATAATCCAGCGTATAAGGCCTCTGCGGGTGGCGGGCAATCTGGGATACCTGCCAAGGCGTCAGCTTGCTGTAAATCTCCTTGGTCAATTGCTGGCTCTTTTTCGCCAGGCGCGTAATCTCTTCGGAAATATCAACAGCCGAGTCATCCTGCACAAAACGCAGCTCCTCAATCTTTGAATCCAGCTCTGCAATCGGCTGCTCAAAACTCAGAAAAGTTGTCTTACCCACTACTACCACTCCTTTTTTAGCGTTTCCCCGGCATTGTACCGGAATTGCAATCATGTTGATTGCTCATGAGCGCCGCCATTCGGTCACGCCACCCGGCCTGTCTTCCAGCACGATACCGTCTGCCAGCAATTCGTCTCTGATTTTGTCCGCTTCCGCAAAATTCTTCGCCTTTTTGGCGGCAGACCTGGCGTCAATCAACTTCATGATGCGCGCCTCATCAATATCGCCATCACCAATACCCCCCTGCAGGAACGCGCGTGCGTCCCGCTCCAGCAATCCCAGCACGCCCGCCAGCGCACGAAGCTGCCGCGCCTGCGCCACGGAACCACTGCGGTTCACTTCATTGGCCAGTTCAAACAGCACAGCCACCGCTACCGGCGTATTGAAATCATCATTCATGGCTTCGGCAAAGCGCCGGGCATGCGTTTCCTCCCAATCCACGGCAGCCTTTTCGGCAGGCCAGTCTTTCAGCGAGGTATAAAGCCTCGCCAGCCCGGCGCGCGCATCCTCCAGATGGGCATCCGAATAATTCAACGGACTGCGGTAATGTGTACGGATGACAAAAAAGCGCAGGACTTCCGCGTCATATTTTTCCAGCACCTCGCGGATGGTAAAAAAGTTGCCGAGCGATTTGGACATTTTTTCATCATCCACCCGGACAAAGCCGTTATGCATCCAGTAATTCACAAACTTGTGGCCACTTGCGCCTTCCGACTGTGCAATCTCGTTCTCGTGGTGCGGGAACTGCAAATCCGCGCCACCGCCATGAATATCAAAATGTGCGCCCAGCAACTGGCATGACATGGCGGAACATTCGATATGCCAGCCCGGACGACCCGGCCCCCAACTGGAATCCCATTTCGCCTCGACCGGATCAGAAGACTTGGCAGCCTTCCACAGCACAAAATCCAGCGGGTCACGTTTGTCCGCACTGATCTCTACCCGTTCACCGGCCCGCAAATCATCCAGCGAGCGGTTTGACAACTTGCCGTAATCCTTAAAATCGCGCACCGAGTAATTCACGTCGCCATCCGGCGAACGATACGCCAGCCCCTTTTCCTCCAGCCTTCTGATAATTTCCAGCATCTGCGGCACATAATCTGTGGCGCGCGGTTCATGATCCGGCGACAAAATACCCAGCGCGGCTATATCTTCATGCATAAAGCGGATAAAACGCGCCGTCAGTTCAGGCATGGTCTCATGGTTTTCTGCGGCTCGGGCAATGATTTTGTCATCTATATCCGTGATGTTGCGGACATAGGTCACTTCATACCCGCTTGCCTTCAACCAGCGATACACCACATCAAAAGACAGCATCATCCGTGCATGGCCGATATGACAAAAATCATAAACCGTCATGCCGCATACATACATGCGTACCTTGCCGGGTTCTATAGGTATGAAAACTTCTTTTTCCCGCGTCAGGGAATTGTAAATCTGCAAATCGCTCATGGCATACGTCCCGTGATGTGCCGGGCAGGCAAAAGGCCGTTGGTTAAAGGAAGCTTATTTTACTGTGATGCAAAGAAAAAAGGATAGTGTCAGGCGTGTCAAGGCGCCAAAAAGCGCAACCCTTCCTGACGCAAGAATTTGTTAAAATGTCGCGATTGGCAATTTATACAATCCCCATAATAATCACAAGGAAAACCTGTCATGGCAGTCATTTTGCATACCAATCACGGCGACATCAAAATTGAGCTTTATCCTGATCGTGCGCCTAAAACCGTTGAGAATTTCCTGAACTATGTGCGTTCCGGTTTTTATGACGGCACCATTTTTCATCGCATCATCAATGACTTCATGATCCAGGGCGGCGGCTTTGATCCCGGCATGAAGCAAAAAACCACCGAAGCCCCTATTGAAAACGAAGCTGATAACGGTTTGCAAAATACCCGTTACTCCATCGCCATGGCGCGGACATCCGATCCGCATTCCGCCACCGCGCAGTTTTTCATCAATGTCAACGATAACCATTTCCTTGATTTTCCCGGCCAGGATGGCTGGGGCTATGCCGTTTTTGGCGAGGTAACGGAAGGTCAGGATGTGATCAACGCCATCAAACAGGTGTCGACCGGCAGAAGCGGTATGCATGCCGATGTGCCGAAAGAAGACGTTATCATAGAAAAAGCGGAAGAAACGGCATAAAGGCAGACAAGGGAAACAACATGCAAAGCGGCACAGCGGAAAAACCATCCCGGAATCCAACAAAAAGCCAGGCCCTTTTCGTATCTGATATTCATCTGGCCGAGTCTCGCCCCAACACAACAAACGCCTTCCTTGATTTCATGGCACACCAGGCCAGACAATCCGGGAGATTGTATATCCTGGGTGATTTGTTTGAGTACTGGGCAGGCGATGATGATATTGAAAATGCCTGGAACCACCGTATCCTTGAAGCCATGCGGCAGCTTTCTCTGACCGGCACCGCCGTTTTCTGGATGCCGGGAAACCGGGATTTCCTGACAGGCGAGCGCTTTGCTGCTGAAAGCGGAGCGGTTTTTCTGCCTGATCTGCATGACGATGTCTTTGGAGAACTGAAAATCGCCATGGCGCACGGTGACGCGCAGTGCCTGGAAGATACGGATTACGTCAAATTCCGTATGATGGTCAGAAACCCGCAATGGCAACAGCAATTTCTTGCCCAGCCACTGGAAAAACGCAAGGCCATTATTGAAAGCTTCCGGAAAGACAACCACAAAACCAACGAGACCAAGCCGGATACGGTATGGGATGTGACTCCGTCCGCCATTGACGAGGTTTTCAGCCGGACAGGCGCATCAACCTTTATCCATGGTCATACGCACCGGCCCGGCATTCACGAACACGGCGGCAAGAAACGTTATGTACTGCCGGACTGGGATCTGGACAGCGCTCAGGCAAGAGGCGGATGGCTGGAACTGACTGCCAGCGGGAAATTTGTACCGCATCCGGTAAACAGCACCATTTAAGGGGATGAATCCGTTCCCCTTCATGGATTTTTCACAAAACGCCGATCAGGTAGCGCGCCAACTGATCGGCGCAACCTTTCTGGCGGATGGCACG
>JAISIS010000086.1 GCA_031261905.1 Burkholderiaceae bacterium | reverse complement strand
CAATCGCTTCCGCAAGCTGACCATTCGCTACGAAAAGCTGGATTCAACGCATCTGGCCTTACTTCATTTGGCTGCTGCCATTATCGCATTGCGAAAGCTTAAAACTAATGTTATTTATGGATAAGCCCTTAGTCTACTTGGTCAGGTTTTTCAAAATTTTCAAAAAATTCCCCAATAAAATCAAGGGCCTGGAATTAAGGCGGACTATAGGATAAGGGAAGCCTTAAAATCGGCCTGCCGCAATCAGCTACAATGAGGACTGATGATCGACTACCGGATGCCGCTATGCCACGTTTTGTCAATTTCCTGCCCGCTTTTGCCGCCTGCCTTGCCCTGATGCTTTCCGCCTGTGTGACGCCGCCGGTGGAGGAGGCAGCCAAAACGCCGCCTGCCGTTGCCGAAGTGCCGCAAAAGTCGCTGAAGGCGGCAAGCTTTGCGGATTTGCCAGGATGGGGCGCGGATACGCTGAAAGAGGCCTGGCCCGCTTTCCTGTATTCCTGCCGCTCACTGAAGAAACAGGATGCCTGGCGGGAAATCTGCGTGGCTGCGCAACAGGTGGATGCGGAATCGGAAAGCGATATCCGCGCCTTTCTGGAAGATTCCCTGGCGCCCTGGCAGATTGTGCTGACGGACGGGACGGAAAGCGGCAGGATCACCGGATATTACGAGCCGCTGCTGGAAGGTTCCCGGCAACCGAAGGATGCTTTCCGGACGCCGCTTTACCGTGTGCCGGAAGACATGGTTGTGGTGGATCTGGCATCGCTTTATCCCAAACTGAAGGGGATGCGCCTGCGCGGCAGGCTGGAAGGCAGGCGGCTTGTCCCCTATCTTTCACGGGCGGATATCAGGCAAGGTGATCATCTGGCCGGGCAGGAGATTGTGTGGGTGAATGATGCGGTGGATGCTTTCTTCCTGGAGGTGCAGGGGTCAGGCCGCGTCCATATTGCGGAAACGGATGAAACCATCCGACTGGCCTATGGCGACCAGAACGGGCATCCCTACCGCTCCATCGGTCGTTACCTGGTGGACAAGGGCGAAATGGCGTTGTCGGAAGCCTCTGCGCAGGGCATCAGGAAGTGGCTGGCCGCCCATCCTGATCGCTTTGATGAGGTGTTGAACGCCAACCCCAGCTATGTGTTTTTCCGGGAAGAAAAGCTGGATGATCCGGCAATAGGGCCAAAAGGCGCGCTGGGCGTGCCGCTGACGGGCGCGCGCTCGGTGGCGGTGGACCCGCGTTATATTTCCCTGGGTATGCCGCTGTTTATTGACACAACGGAACCCAATCGCACAACGCCGCTTCAGCGCCTGGTGATGGCGCAGGATACGGGCGGCGCGATAAAGGGCGTGCTTCGCCTGGATTATTTCTGGGGATTCGGCCAGGCGGCAGGCGAGCAGGCAGGCAAAATGAAGCAGTCTGTCAGGATATGGCTGCTGCAACCCAAAATTACCCCGGAAAAAACAATAAGGTAAAGACCAGCGGAAACCTGAACAGCAGGAATTAAGCGATCAACGGGTGGAGTGCAAGGCGCACTACGCGCAACGACCAAAGCGTACTTGCCGTACGTTGCGGGAGCGAGTATAGCGCAACGCAGCAATCTGCCAGTTCAATGCTTAAATTAGCGATAGACGAGTACCGGAATATTGGTTGACGCCAGTACCTTCTGGGTTTCGCTGCCTATGAAGAGGAGGTTCAAGCCTTTCCTGCCGTTGGATGCCATGAAAATGCAATCGCAATCATAATCGGTTGCAGCGCGTATGATTTCTTCATGCGGTTTGCTGGACTGAAGAATGACAGTATCAAAAGGAATACCAGCCGCCCTGGCGTGAGTGGCAATGCGGTTGACGCGTTCTTCGGCAATCTTGTGCTCACGCGTCATGTAATCAGCCTGGGAAGACTGGGTAAGGGTTTCCAGTTGCGTCAGGGGGAGAGGCTCCGCCACCGTCACGCCGATGATCTTGCAGCCCTTGTGGAGGGTCGCGTACTGGATGGCGGCGTCAATCGCCTTTTCGGAGAGGGCGGTGCCATCTGTCGGCACCAGGATTGTTTTATACATGAGGTTTCCCCCTTCTCATGGTTATACAGTAAAAACCAGCTTGCTATAATCATCCTTTAATTTTATGACGGTAGTCAAGCGCCCTGTGGCGCTTGCAAGGGAAATCGTCATCACAACAGGAGGCGTCAATGAAAGAAATGAAGGACGCGCTGGCCCGGATTCACGCGAGCCTGTCGCACACGAAAGAGGTTGACCCTGAGTTAAGGGAAAAGCTGGTGACGCTGGATCAGGATATACGGCGATTGCTGGAAAAGGAAAAGCACGCGCCCTTTGCCTACGCGGGCCTGGAAAATGCCGCACGGGATCTGGAGATCGGATTTGCTCGCGCGCATCCCAATGTGGCGCTGCTGGTCAGGCAGCTTGCGGATATTCTTGGCAAAATGGGAATTTAAACGCCGGACGGATTCCGGCAGTGCCTGTTATCCCCGCCGCGTTTCCGGCTCTTTATGTGGCGATGTTGCAACAAACAAACAATTAAAACGAAAAATCAATGCCTTGCAACATGGAGTTGTGCATAACTGTTTTTTGGAAAAGAATTTTTCCAAAAAAATATGGTTCTGATCCTGCTTGAGTGCAACTCGTTGATTTTATTGGCGCTTTAGTTTTGCGCATTTGCTTGGCATAGTGTTGAAAGCCCCATCAAATCAGGCGTTGGCGTTTGTCAATGGGGTTTTCTCCACAAAGTTTTCCACAGCTTTTGTGGAAAGTTGAAAAAAGTGTTTGAAATCCGGCTTTAGAAAAATATTGTAGAAACTACATTAAGTTCATGCGGCAGTTTATTCTCCGGGTCGCCATTGACGCCCCCCTTGACTTTTGTCCTGATTACCGCTGGATTGCCGGACCGGAAGTATCGGCTGTGCCAGAAGTCGGGCAATTGGTGCTGGCGCCCTTCGGGAGGCGCAAGGTGACGGGCGTGATTGTGGCGGTGCTGGATAAGGCCGAAGTACCCGAGGAAAAGCTCCGGGAGGTGATCGCGATACGGGATGCCGTGCCGCCGCTGTCATCGCAGTGGGCGGATTTGTGCCGCTTTGCGGCGGCGTATTATCAGCGTCCGCTGGGCGAGGTGATGTTGCCCGGTCTGCCCAAAAAACTCCGCACGGAAAGTACGGTGGCGCTGGAGCGTGCGG
>JAISIS010000038.1 GCA_031261905.1 Burkholderiaceae bacterium | reverse complement strand
CCGGATAATATTCCCGGCTCGCCAACGGAAACGCACCAGATTTTCCGTTTTGGCGATTTTGAGCTGGATTTGAGTACGCGCGCGCTGACCAAAAGCGGGGAAACGATTCAGTTGACGACGGGCGAGTTTTCCGTGTTGAAGGCGTTTTCGCAGCATGTAAGGCAACCGCTCTCGAGGGACAAGCTGATGAGCCTTGCGCGAGGCCGTGAGTATGAAGTTTTTGACCGCAGTCTGGATGTGCAGATATCCCGTTTACGGAAATTGATTGAGCCTGATCCCGCACATCCTGTTTATATCCAGACCGTATGGGGCCTGGGTTATGTTTTTATACCGAATGGACAACCCCAGTAAAAGCGGCTGATGTCATCGGGTTTGCCGGAGCGAGAGGAAAATGAATCGCGAAACCTTTGTCGAGCCAGTGGTCATGCCATGGTGGCAAAGCGGGTTGTTCTGGCGTACTTTCCTTTTGCTTTCCCTCCTTATCAGCGTCAGCGTGGGCGCATGGGTGCTGAGTTTTCGTGCAGTTGAGCACGAGCCGCTTTCCCGGCAGATCGCCGACCAGCTTGTTTCGATTGTGAGAATTACACGGGCGGCACTGATGCATTCCGATCCGGAGTTACGGCGCGCGCTGCTTTGGGATCTTGATAACAACGAAGGTATTCGTGTTTATGCGCTTGAGCCAACGGATAAAGTTGAGTCACTGCAAAAAAATGACCGCTGGTATCAGATTTTGAGGATGCTTCGTCCGCAGCTTGGCGCTGATACAAAAATATCCAGGAAAGTAAACGGCGTGGAAAATTTCTGGATCAGCTTCAGGATGGTTGGCAATCCGGATGAATATTGGCTGATGTTGCCTAGTGACCGCTTGCAGAAAATCACCAACTGGCAATGGTTCTGGTGGATTGCAGTTGGCTTTGGTTTTTCGCTGGTTGGCGCCGGATTCATTTCCGGGCTTATTAACAAGCCGCTTATTTCACTGGCTACCGCGGCAAAGACATTTGCTACCGGGCAGACGCCGGAGCGCCTGCCGGAAGATGGCACATCGGAAGTGCATGAAGCTAATCGCAGTTTTAACCAGATGGTCAAGGAACTGCAATCCCTTGAGGAAGAGCGTACGGAATTCCTGGGCGGCATCTCGCATGATTTGCGCACGCCACTCACCCGTATGCAACTGGAAGTCGAACTCTCCAATTTGTCCAGTGAAGAGAAAAGCGGCATGGAAAGCGATATCCGGCAAATGAATGGCATTGTCGCTCAGTTTATGGATTACGCGCGCGGCGGTGTGAAGGTACCTGAAGTTGTTAATATCAGCGAGATGCTGGAAGAAGCGATTGCTGATGTGCGTGCCCGTTTCCCGGATGTGCTGGTGCACAGCAGCGTGGAAAAGGGGCTTTTTTCTCTGGGAAATTATTCCGATTTTGACCGGGTCTTCAGCAATCTGGTGGCAAATGCAATGCATTATGGCCGATCCGGCAATACGGGCAGGGTTGAGATCGGCGTCCTCTGCCAAAAGCTGGGTGATGAGTATATTTTTGAGGTTTCGGACAGGGGGCCTGGTATCCCGGATGCAGACAAGGAAAGGTTCCTGCGTCCCTTTACCCGGGCAACCCATGCCAAAAAGCATGATGGAGGCTCCGGGTTGGGGCTGGCAATCGTCAACCGCATCGTGTTGCGTTATGGCGGCAATGTACAGTTGAAAGACAATCCGGCAGGCAACGGTCTGGTGGTATCCATGACTTTTCCCATCCAGGGCGAAGAGGAGATTGATGATGCCGCGCAAGGCGCGTCTTTCACATCAGACAGATTGTCTGGCGCGAAGCACAATAACGGGCATCTCTGAAGGAACGCCGAAGCGGACCGGAAAACCGTTCCAGAGACTGATGCCTGTACTGATGTAGAGTTTCATGTAGCCAATGTCGTACCAGCCCATCAGCAGATTATCGTTAAAGCGCGCCACAATCCGGTTTAGCCCGATAATCTGCCCGCCATGCGTGTGCCCTGAGAGTTGCAGATCAATACCGGCATTGGCATGTATGTTTGCTTCCTGCGGGCGGTGGGCCATGAGAATGCGCAAGGCATGTTCAGGCGCTCCCGCAAGCGCTTCCGATACGTTCGGCACGTCTTTTCCGAAGCTGGCGGCAACGGGATCAGTAATGCCCGCAAGCACAAGAGGCTGGTCATTCACTGACAACGTAACGTGGCCGTTATACAGCATATGAATGCCCAGTTCGGCAAACTTTTTGCGCCAGGCGTCAAAGCCCGAATAGTATTCATGATTGCCCGCGGAACCGAAAACCCCATATCTGGCTCGCAGTGTCCTGAGTGGTTCAATATCCTTTTGCCGTTTGGCAACCGTGCCATCCACAATATCGCCGGTCAGTAAAACAAGATCAGGTTTGAGCGCGTTGACTGTTTCAACCAGTGATCTCACTTTATGTTCCGGATTGAACGCGTTGACGTGCAGATCGCTGATTTGAACGATGGTCATGCCATCCAGCGCTTTGGGCAGACGAGCCAGCGTGATTTCCATTTTTTTGATATCCGGATGACGGATGGCTTCATACACACCATAGGTGGCGCATATCACTGCAAGCAGGATGATGCCCAGGGAAACGGGCACGCTGACCAGCGAAAAGCCTGCAGAAAAACCGGCTCGCGCGGCCAGCCACAGTGCGCAGGCGGCAATGTCGCGCATGAGGAGCAGGATGAAAACAAACACCAGAATGGCATAAAGCCACCCTGCCAGAATAATGACAAAACGGGGGAGGTCGGGAGAAGAAAGGCCGCCAAAAAAATGCTGGAAAAAATAATGTTTCAGCGCAATCAGCAATACCGGTATGGCGGCGCAAAATTTGGCTACCAGACTTGTCGGCAAGGGAAAAATCAGCCGGAGCGCAATGTATCCAAACAGGATGAGAGAATAGGCGTTTATCATCAATCCGCGTCAGATGGATCGTGGAAAGATTGCCATTATATATGGGTAACGGCAATCCCGGCATGGGCGAGCCGGGATTGCCGTCAGCATCAGAACGCGAAGCAGGAACAGCCCAAAGCACCCCAGAAGGCGCGATAATCCGTTACCGGCACATTGGATTTGCGCGCGACATCGTGATGATGCCCGTGCACGGCGCAGGGGCCGCAGCACTGGTGTGCTCCGGTCATGGCTGATGCCTTGTTGGCGCGGAAATGTCCGGGGTAGCGGGCGACAGGCGACCAATCGGGCATAACCGGCAGCGCGGGTGGGCCGAGTGCGGAAAACTCTTCAGCCGCATAGACGATATTGCCGTCCACAACGGTCAGTACGGATTCCAGTTCCTTGATGGCGTCTTCAGGGATGCTGAAATAGTCCGCCGTCAATGCGGCACAATCCGCCAGTTGCCCGGTTTTGATCATGCCTTTTTTGCCCTGCTCGGAAGAAAACCAGGCGCTTCCGTGAGTATAAAGCGACAACGCGGTTTCTCTTGGTAGTCCTTCCTTGTATAACTGAATCCCGCCTATCGTGCGTCCGCTGACCAGCCAGTAGAGTGATGTCCACGGGTTGTAGCTGGATACCCGGGTTGCGTCCGTGCCGGCGCCGACCGGCAATCCTTCAGAGAGCATTCGCGCGATGGGCGGCGTTTGTTTGGCAGCTTCCGCGCCATAACGTCTGACAAAATATTCTCCCTGAAATGCCATCCGGTTCTGGATGGCAATGCCGCCGCTCAACGCTTTTACTCTTTCAATATTGCGCGGCGAAATGGTTTCGGCATGGTCAAAGAACCAGGGCAGGCCGTCAAACGGTATCTCGCGATTGACCTTTTCAAACACATCCAGCATCCGCGAAATGGACTCATCATAGGTGGCATGTATGCGGAATGGCCAGCGATTTGAAACGAGTACCCTGACAACGGCTTCCAGTTCATCTTCCATACCTTGCGGCAGGTCCGGTCTCGGTTCAAGAAAATCCTCAAAATCCGCAGCGGAAAAGACCAGCATTTCGCCCGCGCCATTGTGCCGCAGGAAATCGCTGCCGGAAGCATAGCGGGAATGCTTTACCCATTTACTGAAATCGTCCAGTTCTTCCTTGGGCCGCTGTGTAAACAGGTTATAGGCAATCCGCACCGTCAGTTGCTTTTGCTCATCCAGATGGCGGATAACCTCGTAATCTTCCGGATAGTTCTGGGAGCCGCCGCCCGCGTCAATGGCGCTGGTCAGCCCCAGCCGGTTAAGTTCCCGCATGAATTGCCTTGTGGAGTTGATCTGGTATTCCAGCGGCAGATGCGGGCCTTTTGCCAGAGTGGCATACAACAGACCGGCATTAGGTCTTGCGATGCATACGCCTGTTGGCTCACCTTTCGCATCGCGCTGTATTTCACTTCCTGGCGGATTGGGCGTATCACGTGTATAACCCACCGCCTTCAGCGCGGCGCGATTGAGAATAGCCTGATCATACAGGTGCAGAACAAAAACAGGCGTATCAGGCGCAGCAGCGTTGATTTCTTCCAGCGTCGGCATACGGCGCTCGGCAAACTGGAATTCACTCCATCCGCCCACCACACGTACCCATTGCGGCGGGGGCGTGCGCGCCGCCTGCTCTTTCAGCATGGCAAGCGCGTCCGCCAGAGAAGGCACACCTTCCCAGCGCAGTTCCAGATTGTAGTTCAGACCGCCCCGGATAAGATGCAGATGTGAATCATTCAGTCCGGGAATCAAAGTCCTGCCGTTTAAATCAACAGCCCTGGTTTTCGTGCCGCGATACTTCATCGCGTCAGCTTCAGTGCCTACGGCGATAAAACGTCCTTCATGAATGGCTACGGCATTTGCCTGGGGATTGCTGCGGTCACCCGTGCGGATGCGTCCGTTGTAAAGAATTAAATCCGCTTTCATAAGTACCTCCCTCTTACAGGTGTCTTACAAACTTTACAGGTTCTTACAACTTGGTCGGCGCCTTCACGATCTTGCCCTTCCATTTGCCGCGCTGCGGCTGCTTGTGCACCATCGTATAGGCGTAATCCACGCCCATCCCGTAGCCGCCGCTGTGCTCGCGCACAATGTCCATGATGGCGTCATAGGTCTCGCGTCTTGCCCAGTCGCGCTGCCATTCCAGAATCAGTTGTTGCCATGAGAGCGGGCGAATCCCCGCCTGAATCATGCGCTCTACGGACAAGTTATGTGCCGCAAGACTGGTGCCGCCGCAGGCATCGGCAACCACGTAAGCCTCGAATCCGTCCAGCATGGCCGAATTGACGGCAGTGTTGATACAGACTTCCGTCCACAGGCCGCAAGCAATCAGTTTTTTCCGGCGTGTGGCCTTGATGGCGTCCCGCAACTTTTTGGAATCCCAGGAATTCATGCTGCTGCGTTCATAAATATCCGCAGAAGGAAAGACATCGGTCAGTTCGGGAAAGGTATATCCGCTGAAACTTTCCGTTTCGACTGTAGTGATAAAGGTAGGAACATTGAACACTTTTGCCGCCTTGGCCAGCGCGACGACATTGTTTTTCAGTTCCTGGCGATCCATATTGCCAACGCCAAAAGCCATTTGCGGTTGCAGATCAATCATCAGAAGGATGCTGTTTTGGGGAGTCAGTTGTTCCAGTATAGTTTTGTCCATGGATATTCTCCTATAACACACTGTTTTGGAGGAGGAATGCCGTGCGGATAGTGTTTTCCCTGCCGGAAAAGTCGCGGTGCGGCACGTGATTTCTCAGGGTATGCCTTCACCTGCCATTTTATACTTAATTGTTTTGGGGATGTGTGAAAAGTTTGGAGGTATGTGACAAAGTGTAACTATTCACTGTTTGGATGGACATGACGCGTTTACGCCTGAAAACCGGAAGCAGTTATTTGGATTGCCAATCTTTGTTTGGGGAATCCGCCCAAGTTTTTTATAATTTCTCTTTTGGAAGAAAAGGGCTTACCCTTCTGCATGTTATGCTAGCCATGACAAAAAGGGACGATCCTTTAACCCGATGCTGCGTGACAAGGGAGAAAAATGAGCAGCTTGCCAATGCAAAGAATATGTTTCTGGGGAGTGGTATTTGCCGCCGTAATGAGCCTGACAGGCTGTAAGGAAGAGGCTGCGCCCGCGCCACAGAATGTCAGGGTAACCTATCTGGTTACCCGGGCCGACAGGGTTCCTCTGGTTACCGAATTACCGGGGCGGGTGTCAGCCTACATGGTTTCAGAAGTTCGCCCGCAGGTAAGCGGCATTATCCAGAAACGGCTTTTCGAGGAAGGGTCGGACGTCAAGGAAGGGCAGCAGCTTTACCAGATTGATCCCTCCCTGTTCCAGGCGGCCTACAACAGTGCAAAAGCCGAACTGGCCAAAGCGAAGGCCAATGTCGTAGCCGCCCGTTTGCTGGCGGAACGTTACAGCAAAATTGTCGGCATAAAGGCTGTCAGCAAACAGGAATATGATGACGCCGTTGCGGCGCGGGATCAGGCCGTTGCCGCTGTTGACGCAACTGCACAGGCGGTTGAGACGGCCCGCATCAACCTGGAATATACCAAAGTGCTGTCACCGGTTTCCGGGCGGATCAGTCGTTCTTTCGTTACGCCGGGTGCGCTGGTTACACAAAATCAGCCGGATCCGCTTTCAACGGTTCAGCAGTTGACGCCTGTTTATGTGGATGTCACGCAATCCAGTACCGAGTTGCTGAAATTGCGCCGTGAACTGGCGGCAGGCCAGATACAGGCAGGAGCCAACCGGGGCGCGAAAATCAAGCTGAAACTGGAAGATGGTTCTCCCTATGTACGGATTGCGGGAAGCGGTGAGGCTGGCGCGGAGCCGGAGTGGGTTCTGGGCGAGCTTCAGTTCTCTGATGTGACCATTGAGCAAAACACGGGAGTGGTATCGGTGCGTGCGACTTTCGATAACCCGGATACTATTCTTTTGCCGGGCATGTATGTGCGGGCGGTGATTGAGGAGGGCGTTCGTGAAGGCGCGATCATGGCTCCACAGAAGGCCGTGATGCGCGATATGAAAAACCGCACCCTGGTTTATGTGCTGAC
>JAISIS010000187.1 GCA_031261905.1 Burkholderiaceae bacterium | reverse complement strand
GTCAGCACGGTGGCGGCAACAGTTATAGCCACCTGCAGTAAGCTGATTGCGCCAAAATGGAACAACTCGCGGACAAAAGGCACAAACAGCCCTATACCCAAAACGGCAAGCGCCACGCCAAGCACCCACCACAGAGCCTTGTTCGGCTTTAACAGCATGGCGCGCATTGGCCTTACCCAGGATCGGTTGGCAAAAACCAGCCATATATCGCCGATAATCATGGCGGTAAAGGTCAGTGCCCGGGTTTCATCGGCACTGCATCCGAAAAAGAGGGCGGCGCGATACACGATCAGCAGCCACAACAGAAGCGCGATTCCCTGCCGGATGCCCAATTGCAGAATGTTCTGGTCAAATATGCGGCTGTCAGACGCCCGTGGCGGACGTCGCATCACATCAGGTTCTTCCGCCTCGCCTTCAAAAACGATGGAACAGGTAGGGTCCATCATAAGCTCGAAAAAGACAATATGAATGGGAAACAGCACAATAGGCCAGCCCAGCATGACAGGAAATAGTGATATCCCTGCAATCGGGATATGCGCGGCAATCACAAAAACCACCGCCTTGCGGATATTGTCGAAAATGCGCCGTCCCAGGCGCACAGCCGTCACGATGGAAGAAAAATCATCATCCAGCAGCACCAGCGCGGAAGATTCGCGGGCGACGTCCGTGCCCCGTTTGCCCATGGCAATACCTATATGGGCCGCTTTCAGGGCAGGCGCGTCGTTTACGCCATCTCCCGTCATGGCGACAATCTCGCCCTGATCTTTCAGCGCGTTTACCAGCAACAGCTTTTGTTCCGGCGTGGCGCGGCAAAAAACATTGGCGTTCCGGATACTTTCCTGGCGTTTTGCCGCATCCATATTTTCCATTTCCGCGCATGAAACCAGACTGCCCGAGGCGTCAAGCCCCGCGTCTTCGGCAATACGGCGGGCGGTGGCCGGATAGTCGCCGGTGATCATGACAACGCGGATACCGGCGTCAAGACATTCTCTTACCGCCGCAGGCACGGCAGGCCGCAAGGGGTCGGCAAGCGCAACGAGGCCGAGATATTCAAAAACAAAATCATGCTGGTCTTCCGGCAGTTCCGTTATCCGGAAGGCGGCTTTTGCCACGGCAAGAATGCGCAGACCCTGCGCGGCCAGCAGGTCGGCATGGTGGGTAATGGTGGCGGCCTTTTCATCATCCAGATGGCAAAGATCAATAATGGCTTCTGGCGCGCCCTTGGCGGCGATCACATATTGCCGCCGGTCGGGCGATTGCCATGCCCGCGACATAGCCAGCAATTCCCGCGAGAGCGGATATTCCTCAATCAGTGTCCAGCTGTCGTGGATGTGCTCGGTTCCGGCCAGTACGGCATGACCTGTTTCCTGGATCGCCTTTTCCATCGGATCAAAGGGATCGCGCTGGCTGGAGAGCATGGCGAATTCCAGCGTCTCATGGAAGACTTCCGGATAATTTTCCGGGATCAGCGAATCCGGCGTATCAAAATGGTACAGCGCGCCTTGCACCATGACGCACGATACCAGCATCCGGTTTTGTGTGAGCGTGCCGGTCTTGTCCACACACAATACAGTGGCCGCACCCAGCATCTCTATAGCGGGAATGCGGCGGGTCAGTACATGATGCCTAGCAAGCCGCCAGGCTCCCAGTCCCATAAAAATCACGAGAACCAGCGGGAATTCCGCCGGCATGATGCTCATGGCCAGCGTCAGGCCCGCCAGAATGCCGGTCAGCCATTCGCCCTGTGTAATACCATGCCAGATGATGAGGATGAGCACCAGCACAGTGCTGCAGATGGCAATATTTTTCACCGCCTGGCGCGTTTCCGTTTGTACACGGCTGGGTTCGTCCGGTTCGATGACCAGCGCCTTGCCAATCTGCCCGAGCGCCGTGTGCCTGCCGGTTGCCGTTACCTGTGCCTGGCATTTTCCCTGAACAATCAGCGTGCCGGAAAATAGCAGGCTTTCTCCCGGAAGCGTTGCCCCGGTCGCGTTATTGGTCGGCGGCGCGTGTTTCAGGACAGGAACCGATTCGCCTGTCAGGAGCGATTCATCCGCCGCAAGGTTTTGTGCGGACAGCACCATAGCGTCAGCGGGTACGCGATCACCTTCCGAGAGATAAATAAGGTCGCCTCGCGCCACTTCGCGCCCGGCGATGCGCTGCGGCTCGCTATCACGCAACACCAGCGCGCGGGGACTGGTGAGATCGCGCAGCGCTTCCAGCGTTCGTTCACTTTTGCGTTCCTGGAAAAAACTCATGCTGACGATTACCAGCACGAAAATCAGCAGGATGATGGCGTCCTTGCGGTTGCCAATAATCAGGTAGATGATGCCGCAGGTCATGAGCAGCAGAAACATCGGCTCAACGATGATACCCCAGGCAATGGCGTAAAGCGGACGCGGCCTGGCGGAAGGCAGTTCGTTATAGCCTTCCGCAGCAAGGCGCGCCTCGGCTTCGGCCCGGGTCAGGCCGCCCTGTGGCGTTGAAACAGGTATGCGACTCAAATCGTTACTGCTGGCGGAGTTTGTCGATCATGTCTTCCAGTTTGCGCGTATCCGCGCAGAACAGCCGGATGCCTTCGGAAAGTTTTTCGGTTCCCATGGCGTCCTCATTCAACTGAAAGCGGAAAGCTTTCTCGTCAACACTCATACGTTCTACCGGATCAGACTGCGCGGTTTCCGGACTCAGCTTGCGGCTTACCGGCGCATCGGATTCAGCAAGCCTGCCCAGCAGTTCCGGGCTGATAGTCAGCAAATCGCATCCCGCCAGCTCGGTAATTTGCGAAGTATTGCGGAAACTGGCTCCCATCACTTCCGTCTTGTACCCGAACTTGCGATAGTAATTGTAGATGCGCTTGACGGATTGCACGCCCGGATCGTCCGCTCCCGTATATTCCTGGCCTGTCGCCTTCCTGTACCAGTCGTAAATCCGGCCCACGAAAGGAGAGATAAGCTGAACGCCCGCTTCCGCGCAGGCAATGGCTTGCGGCATGGAGAAAAGCAGGGTCATATTACAGTGGATACCCTCCTTTTCCAGTACCTTTGCCGCCTGGACGCCCTCCCATGTGGACGCGATCTTGATAAGCACCCGCTCGCGGGAAACGCCTGCAGCTTCGTAAAGCGCGATCAGGTCACGGCCCTTCCGGATACTGCCTTCCGTATTAAAGGAAAGACGCGCATCGGTTTCGGTGGAAACCCGTCCGGGCACGATCTTGAGGATTTCGCAGCCAAAGGCGACAAGCAGGTTGTCAATGATTGTTTCTACAGGCTTGTTGCGGTTGTCGCGCACGGCCTTTTCCAGCAGTGAGTAATAGGTATCCTTCTGCACGGCCTTGACGATCAGCGAGGGGTTGGTCGTGGAATCGCGTGGCGTGAAACTGCGAATGGACTGGAAATCCCCTGTGTCGGCTACAACAATGGTGTATTGCCGGAGTTGTTCAAGTTGGTTCATAGGTATTCCTTCGCGAAGTCATTGTGGCAAAGATGCAACGTTTAAATTGTAGCAATAATGCCGCTGGTGAACAGAAACGATTTGTAATTTGTAAATAGCTTACAATTGACGTGAGCGGGTGATTCATACAGCTTTTTTGCAAAAAAGCCTTTGCTTTTGTTGTTGAATAGTAATACTCTGTTAAAGTTACATATTGAAGTTACAAGCAGTTCCGGCAGTTGTTTTCCTGTTCACGCAGCGCTGGCGGAAACAGATGTTTCCCTGTCTTGTGCATGATGTTACCGCACAAAAGCGGCTTGCGTGATGAAGTTTATCTATCGTGAACCTTTATTACCGGCTAATAAGTCAAGACCATGAAACCATTCAAACTTCTTATAGGCCTGGCGGCGGCGCTGTTGCTTGTCTCGTGCGGCCAGAAAAAGGATGTGCCTGACGCGGAAGTCATGACCATCGCCAAGGAAGCCTATATGTACGGCTATCCGATGGTAAAGAACTACAAGATGATGTACGCCTCGGCCATTGATGCTCAAAGCCCTGACTACAAAAAACCGTTCAACGAACTTTACATGGACTCGCGCGTGGATACGCCCGCCGACAATGTAAAGGAAACCGCCAGCAATGATACGCCTTATGGCGGCGTGTGGATGGATCTGCGGCGTGAACCACTGGTATTGACGGTGCCGTCCGTTGAGGACAGCCGTTATTACTCTGTACAGTTCACCGATCTTTATGCCTACAATTTTGACTATGTAGGGACGCGCGCCAGCGGCAACAAGGGAGGCAAATTCCTTATTGTGGGTCCGGGCTGGAAAGGCGAGAAACCGGAGGGCATTGACCGCGTGATACATTCCGGTACGCAGTTTGCCTATGGACTTGTCCGCGTTCAGCTGATGAGTCCGGACGACATGCCCAATGTGGAAAAAATTCATAGCCAGTTTGCGATTCAGCCGTTTTCACAGTTCCTCGGCAAACCGGCGCCTGCAACCCTGCAGCCGATCAAATTCCCGGCATACAGCGATGAAAAAGCCAGAACACCGGAATTCTTTGCCTACCTGAATTTCATGATGCAGTTTGGTTCGCCTTCCCCGGATGAAGCGGAAATGATGAAGCGCTTTGAAAAAATCTCGGTAGGCGTCGGCAAGCAGTTTGCCGCTGAAATTATGCCTGAAGCGGAAAAGAAGGCCTATCAGTCCGGTATAGATGGCGCGATTGCCGATCTGGATGCCGCCGTCAAGGGAGATATTGTCAAAAATACCGACATGCACGGCACCCGCGAGGAAATGAAGAACAATTACATGAATCGAGCCTATGGTGCAATGACGGATCTCTATGGCGCTTCGTCGCAGGAAATCCTGAAAATC
>JAISIS010000182.1 GCA_031261905.1 Burkholderiaceae bacterium | reverse complement strand
TCGCGGATTTCCTGCACTTTCAGGATATCAATCCCGTACTCTTCATTGCCGAGCCTGAAGGCCAGATATTCACGCGGAACCGACTGGGCGGCCTTACCCGAATCAGCCTGTGGTGCAGTATCCTGTATCATCTTGTTACGCTCGCATAAAAGACTATTAACACGCGGCAAAACCATCCGGCATACATGGAAACGAAAGGTCTGCCGCCTCAAATATCAGATTTGCAAACCATTGTAATAAAAAACCGGCTCTGACGCTACTTTAATTTCTCTTATGCAACATGCTGTTGCAAAATGAGAGGAGTGCTCATACATTATCAACGTTATACTTACCGGAAAACGAAAGGCGCCTATCATGAGCATATTGAAAGAATTCAAGGAATTTGCCATACGCGGCAATGTGATTGACATGGCCGTTGGCGTCATTATGGGTGGGGCGTTCGGCAAAATTGTCAGTTCCGTTGTTTCTGACGTGATCATGCCGCCTATTGGCCTTCTGGTGGGCGGCGTGAACTTTACCGAGCTGAAACTCGTGCTGAAACATGCCACGACCGATGCGGCAGGAAAGGCTGTGCCTGCCGTGACGCTGAATTATGGCAATTTTTTGCAAACCACCCTGGATTTCCTGCTGATCGCCATGGCTATTTTCCTGATGGTAAAAGCTATAAACCGCTTTTACCAGAAAGCGCCCGCACCGGAACCTGGCCCCGGCAAGGAAGAATTGCTGCTCGCGGAAATACGGGATTTGCTGAAGGAACAAAACCGCGCCGCCTCCAGCGTGAACTCCAGTGGCAGCAGCGTAAACAACGGAAACAACATTTAAGCAACCGGCGGCAAGGAGCTACCCGCCGGACTGCTCCTCCAGGCGTTTCCTTGAGGGGCGCTTGCCTACCGTTACTTCCAGCGGTATTTCCTTGCTGTTGCGCGATACTTTCAGGTCGATCTTAACGCCAGGCTCAAGCTGCGCAATCATATTGAACATCTCCGCCATATTGGCGATGGGCTTGTCGCCAACGGAAAGCAGGATATCGCCCGGTTTCATTCCGGCCTTGTCCGCCGGGCCGTTTTTCAGGATAGCCGCAATAATCACACCGGTTTTCCGGCTCAGATTCAGGTTTTCAGCCAGTTCCGGAGTAATATCGCGCGGCTCCACGCCAATCCAGCCGCGCACAACCTGGCCTTTGTTGATGATGGATTCCATCACCATCTTGACTGTGGAAACCGGGATGGCGAAACCAATGCCAAGCGAACCGCCCGTGCGGGAATAGATAGCGGAATTGATGCCCAGAAGATTGCCGTTTACATCAATCAGCGCACCACCCGAATTGCCCGGATTGATGGCGGCATCCGTCTGGATGAAGTTTTCGTAGATATTGATGCCGAGCTGGTTTCTGCCCAGCGCGGAAACGATGCCCATAGTTACAGTTTGCCCTACACCGAAGGGATTGCCGATCGCCAGCACCACATCGCCTACTTTCACCTCTTCGATATGCCCCAGCGTCATGGCCGGGAGCCTGGGCAAATCCACCTTGATGACGGCCAGATCGGTATCGGGATCGGAACCGACCAGTTTGGCCGGGGCTTTCCGGCCATCCTCAAACGCCACCTCGATCTGGTCTGCCGCCTCGACAACGTGGTTGTTTGTCACGATGTAGCCTTCCGGGCTGATGACGACGCCGGAACCGAGGTTGGTTTGTTTTTCCGTACTGTCAAAGCGCTCGCCAAAGAAACGGCGCAGGAAGGGATCATCCAGCAGCGGGCTTTGCGGATAACGCACGGCCTTGCTGGTATAAATATTCACCACCGCAGGCATGGCGCGCGCAACAGCGCCGCGATAGGAAGACTGGACCGGCGCCGCGGCAGGCGTTGCCTCCTGCACCGTTACCGCCGATGTCAGCGGCTTTCTCTGCGCATTTCCGCCCATTGTCCACTCAGGCTTGAGCGTAACCATGAGAAACCAGATTGCCAGCCCCACTGTCACAATCTGCGCAAACAACAACCAAAGCCGTTTAAGGTTCATAATGGAAAGTAATGGAAGTGGATCACAATATTATCCCCTCTTTTGCCAGCCTGAGCAGGTATTTGCCATAACCATTTGCCGCCAGCGGGCGCGCCAGCGCTTCCAGGCGGGCTGCATCAATCCAGCCCTGCCGGAAAGCGATTTCTTCCGGACAGCAAACCTTCAGCCCCTGGCGATTCTGAAGCGTGGCGATATATTGCCCCGCTTCCAGCAACGAATCGTGCGTACCCGTATCCAGCCAGGCATAACCACGGCCCATCAACTCCACCCGCAACCGGCCCTGATTCAGGTACAGGCGGTTCAGGTCGGTAATCTCCAGTTCGCCGCGCGCGGAAGGCTTTAAATTTTTGGCCAGTTCCACCACTTGCCTGTCGTAAAAGTACAAGCCGGTTACCGCATAATTCGATTTTGGCTGCTGCGGTTTCTCTTCCAGCGACAAGGCCACGCCATCACGGCCAAACTCTACCACACCATAGCGTTGCGGGTCATTAACATGATAAGCAAATATCGTTGCGCCATCCACATATGACATGGCATTGCCCAGCATGGCAGGCAGATCGTGCCCATAGAAGATGTTGTCGCCCAGCACCAGCGCGGACAGGCCATCGCCAATAAAGGATTCGCCCAGAATAAAAGCCTGCGCCAGTCCATCCGGAGAAGACTGGACAACATACTGCAAATTCAGCCCCCATTGCTCGCCGGAACCGAACAACTGCGCAAAGCGGGGCGTATCCTGCGGTGTTGAAATAATCAGAATATCCCGTATCCCCGCCATCATCAGCACTGACAGCGGGTAGTAAATCATGGGCTTGTCAAATACCGGCAACAATTGTTTGCTGATAGCCAGAGTAGCAGGAGAAAGACGCGTACCCGCGCCGCCTGCCAGTACAATGCCTTTCATATCTACTATACCCCTTCTGTGTAAAGTGGGCAACCGTGTGTTTTGCTTTGCGGCTATGTCAGCCGAAAGCCCCACTTGTGAAAATAACGCATCATGCTTTTCATCTGCCACCAAAACTGGCGGGGCCGCGCGTGCGCCGCGCG
>JAISIS010000120.1 GCA_031261905.1 Burkholderiaceae bacterium | reverse complement strand
GTCAGCATAGGTTACAGGCCCGTATGGTCGGCTATGTAGTGCTTGATGTCGCCAGACTCCGGCGGCATCACTACATAGCGTTGCGGCAGTTTTTCGATATCCTCAAAGCCTGCCGGGCGCGCGGCATCGCTTCCCAGCGCCTCGCGAATAGTCTCGTTGAATTTGGCCGCCAGCGCGGTTTCCAGCACGATCATCGGGATGCCAGGCTCCTGATGCTCCCGCGCCACCTTCACGCCGTCCGCCGTGTGGGTATCAATGACAATGCCATAAGCCTCTTTGACAAAGCGGATGGTATTCAGGCGATCCTGATGCGTGGATTTGCCGGACACAAAACCAAAATTTTGCACCTTGCCGAATTCATCGCCATCACTTTCAGGCTTGCCGGAAAGATCAAACCATCCTCTGGTTTCGATCCGGCCAAACAAATCCTTGACCCGAGCGCCATCCTGGCCCAGCAGATCATAGGCAAAGCGCTCGAAATTGGAGGCTTTGGAAATATCCATCGAAGGACTGCTGGTATGCAGCGTTTCCGCTGATTTGCGGACGCGGTAAACGCCCGTATGGAAAAATTCGTCCAGCACATCGTTTTCATTCGTGGCAACCACCAGCTTTGCCACCGGCAAGCCCATCATGCGCGCGATATGCCCCGCACAGATGTTGCCGAAATTACCGGACGGCACCGTAAACGATACCTTCTGGCTGTTGTTATCGGTCGCCTCCAGGTAGCCCCGGAAGTAGTAAACCACCTGCGCGACAACCCGTGCCCAGTTGATCGAATTGACAGTGCCGATTTTCTGGCGTGATTTAAAGGACAGGTCATTGGAAACCGCCTTGACAATATCCTGGCAATCATCAAACACGCCCCTGACGGCGATATTGAAAATATTCGGGTCAGGCAGGCTGAACATCTGCGCAGTCTGGAAGGCGCTCATCTTCCCGAAAGGCGAAAGCATGAACACCCGGATACCCTTTTTCCCTCGCATGGCGTATTCAGCCGCGCTACCGGTATCACCCGAAGTCGCGCCCAGGATATTCAGCTCGGCGTGCTGGCGCGTCAGCTCGTATTCAAACAGGTTGCCCAGAAGCTGCATGGCCATATCCTTGAAGGCCAGCGTCGGCCCGCCGGAGAGGCTCAAAAGCGCCAGCGTTTTGCCATCCTTCCTTTCCAGCAGGCGCAAGGGCGTAATCTTTGCGGCATCCTCATCCGGGCGCACGTTCCGGTATATCTCCGGCGTATAGGTTTTGTGAACCAGTTCCCTGAGATCGGATTCCGGGATATCCGTTGCGAATTTCCTCAAAATTTCAAAGGCCAGATCAGCATAGGAAAGCCTGCGCCAGGCCGTCAGCTCCGCATCGGTAACTTTAGGGTAAACTGCCGGCATGTAAAGGCCGCCATCCGGCGCCAGGCCTTCCAGCAGGATTTGCAAAAACGAACGCTTCTCTCCCTTTTTGTCCGAAGCGCGGGTGGATAGGTATTCCATACAGAAATCCGGAGCAATCAAAGTTGTTATTGTAACTGCTTTGGGAAACAGAAGATAAAAGTGCGCGGGTTTCGCCCTGCCTTTAGCCGTGCAATAATAGAGACCTTTTCATCCAGGCAATACCGTAAAAACATGTCAACCCAGGTAGCCATAGCGCAGATAAACAGTATCGTTGGCGATCTTGAAGGCAACCGCCTGCGTATTGCGGCAGTAGCGCAACGTGCGGCGGCGGCAGGCGCTGATATCGTGATAACGCCTGAGCTTTCCCTGACCGGATATCCACCGGAAGACCTGCTGCTGAACAACAGTTTCTGCGAGGCGGCAATGACCACGCTTGACGCGCTGGCGGCTGATCTCGCACATTTTCCGGGCCTTTATGTGCTGGTCGGCCATCCCTTGACGGAAAACGGAACGCGCTACAACGCCTGCTCTATCCTCTCGGAAGGCAGGATCATTGATTCCTACCGCAAAATGGCTTTGCCCAACCACTCGGTTTTTGATGAAAAACGCTACTTTGCTTCAGGCACGCAACCACTGGTTTTTACCGTAAAGGACATCCGTTTCGGCATCAACATCTGCGAAGACGTCTGGTTTCCCGAAGCCCCGGCGCTTGCCAGAGAAGCGGGCGCTGAAATACTGCTGGTGACGAACGCCTCTCCCTATCACATGAACAAGCTGCCCGAGCGCTGCGATATTCTCCGGAAAAACGTATCGGCACAGGGCATGGCTGCCATTTACGTGAACCTTGTCGGGGGGCAGGATGAACTCCTTTTTGACGGCAATTCCTTCGCGCTTGACCGGGATGGAAACATCTGCGTACGCCTGCTGCACTGTGAGGAAGATTTTGAGCTTGTCCGCTGCGACAAGGGCAATGTCCTGCCGGGACGGCAGGAAAAAGAAACATCCATCGAAGAAGATGTGTATCGCGCCCTGGTGCTGGGAACGCGCGATTATGTCGAAAAAAACGGCTTTCCCGGCATCGTCCTGGGCTTGTCCGGTGGTGTGGATTCGGCACTGACGCTGGCTATCGCCACAGATGCGCTCGGCAAGGAGCGCGTCAACGCCATCATGATGCCTTCTCTCTACACACTGGAAATTTCCCTTGCCGATGCCCGCGATATGGCGGAACGTCTTGGCGTCAACTATGATGTTATCCCCATTGGCAAATGCTTTTCCGCCTTCCTGGATACCCTTTCCGACCGCTTTTCCGGGTTCCCGGAAGATGTGACGGAAGAAAACATCCAGGCCCGGATTCGCGGCACGCTGCTGATGGCGCTTTCCAATAAAACCGGCTCCATCGTGCTGACCACAGGGAACAAGAGCGAGCTTGCCGTAGGGTACAGCACCCTGTATGGCGATATGGCAGGCGGCTTTGCCGTGATCCGTGATATTCCCAAAACGCTGGTGTACCGGCTGTGCCGCTATCGCAACAGCCTGTCGGACATCATTCCCGAACGAATCCTCACGCGCGCGCCCTCCGCCGAACTGAGGCCAAACCAGCGCGACCAGGATTCACTGCCTCCTTACGAGATATTGGACGCTATTGTTAAAATGTTTATGGAAGAAGGCAAAAGCCTCAGAGAAATTGTTGCTGCCGGTTATGAACAGGGAGTCGTTGAGCGGATTCTTTCCCTTATCCGGAAAAACGAATACAAACGCCGCCAGGCGCCTATAGGCATCCGGATTACGCCCCACGGCTTCGGACGTGACTGGCGGCATCCGATTACCTCAAAATACCGGGACAACTAAGTAACAGGCATTAATTGTATTGTGGAGACCGAATGAAAAAAGTTACAGCCATTATCAAACCCTTTAAACTCGACGAAGTACGGGAAGCCCTCTCGGATGCCGGCATCAGCGGGCTTACTGTGACGGAAGTCAAAGGATTCGGTCGCCAGAAAGGCCATACCGAGCTGTATCGCGGAGCCGAGTATGTAGTGGATTTCCTGCCGAAAGTAAAAATTGAAATCGTGCTGGACGACAGTATGCTGGAACTGGCTATTGAAGCCATCACAAAATCCGCACGAACCGGCAAGATCGGGGATGGCAAGATATTTGTGCAGGATGTGGAGCAGGTTATCCGCATCCGCACAGGAGAAACCGGGCTGGACGCCATTTAAACGCAAACAGCGCTGAAAACCGCACCCTGCATTATGGCTTGTGATGCCGTAGCCAGGCGGCGATGCGATCGCTTACGTTTTGCTGAAAATCGTAATAAAAGAGATCGTAGTCAAAGTGATGCAGCACACCGTGAGGCCAGATTGTGCCTGAACTCACCGGTGCGGTGGTTACCACGGTTCCCCTCTCGAGGTTATTGCGCGCATCGGCAAAATGCGGCCTGTCTCCGGCGGGAGGATCTTCCGGGCGCATACGGCTGCCCAGGCTTTCTTCTTTGGGAGCATATGAAGCATCCCGCTTCCAGGAAACAGGGTTAATAACCAGCGCGCCTTTTACTGTGCCCATGGTAAAGGGATTGAGAGCAGCATCGGGCGCTTCCGTGCTCCATGAAATAATGACCCCTGTATCATCCCTGCCGGAAGCAAAAGGCATTCCCAGGCGCTTAAGGTAATTATCGTTCACTGCCCAGCCTATCAGGTAGGCGGCAACCGTGCGCTTAAGCACCTCCGGATGCGCGTCTTTTATCCAGAGAAGGAGATCCTTCATCACCATGGTTCCCTGGGAATGCGCGGCAAAGATGATGGGCCTGCCCTGATTATGCCGCGCCAGATATTCTTCAAACGCCTTCCTGCAATCCTGAAATGGGATGCCAATAATACCGGCCTCCAGTTTTTCCTCGGTATTCAGCGCACGGAACGTTTCAAGACTCAACTGGTGGTAATAGGGAGCATACAGGTTTGCGCTTTTGAATATACCGCCATGATCCGCCAGCAGCTTCGCGGCTTCCGCACGCATTTCCGGATCATCCGGTGAGCGGTAGGGGTCGCTGGTTTCAATTACCGTGGGATAAATAAAAAACACATCCACGGGCTTGTCCGCCTTGCCGGGCAGGCGGACCCAGTTTTTTCCCTGGGCATAATCCGGCAACCGGGTCGGTGGCGTGATAGCGCCGGGCGCGGCAAATGCCGCATGAACCGTAAACAGTGAAAGAAAACCGAATATAACTGTCGTAATGTACTTCCTTCCCTGTTTCCACTGCATGGTATTCCCCTTTATGTGGTTTCCGATATGTGCTTGAATCAAATATACCAGATTATCTTTAACAGATGGCAACCGGTATATTGATCGCCATGTTATTTGCTGCCCGCCACGAAATAGCGGCCTGTCGCAGCCTTTGCCTCCTGGCTTTTTGTGATGAGTGTTCTGGCTTTGTTCAATTGGGCCGGCAGCATACTGGCAGACAGTTTTTCAGCGGCGTTACCCGACATATGGTAGCCCTGTTCGGCTGAAATACTGTACCAGCGATAAGCCTGCACCGGATCGGCCCTCATGCCCAACCCATGCTCATACATGCCGCCCAGCATAAACTGTGCCTTCATATTGCCGTATTCCGCCGCCCGGCGCATCCAGATGCCGCACACCTGGTCATCCTGCTCAATATTGATGCCGCCGCAATAAATCTCGGCAATTTTCAGCATCGCCGACACATCGCCCTTTTCCGCCAGGCTGATCAGCCTGGCAATACCTTCTTCCCCTGTTTCACAACCGGACAAGCCTGCAACCGTGAATGCCGCAATCGCGCAAGCGCCGAAAATCCTGCTAACTGACAAACGCATATCCCTTCCTGTTAATAGCATAAAAATTGAAGGAAAGTATAGCCGCATCAGGCCACTGACGCCAGCATCATCCGGCGCATCTTACCCTGCGCGGCGAGAAAAAATATGTAAGCCCCGTACCTGCGCGTATTGCCGCCAACCCTTTGGCCGACGGCAATACGTGATACGTCTATTTCAGGATCGGACGGGCATTGACCGGCTGAAGCGGCCTGTTATTGAAATGCCCCATTACTTTCGCAAAAGCGGCAATCTGCTCTTTGCTTGCCGTTACCGGTTGCTCCAGCACCAGCCAGCGCACTCCTTCACTACAGGGAGGCGTGGTAAGGGAGCCATTAAAGTAGGCATACTCCCTGACGGATGGCAACAGGGCGTCCGGCGTAATGCTTGTGGAAAGTTTATTGGTTTCACCCTCTTTCTTCGGGAGGGCCTGCCACAATTTACCCAGGTTGGGATTGGCTTTACCCTCTACAAAGAAAAGTGCAAGCACCAGGAGGTTGCCGTGGCTGTCCTTGTGCACAAAATGCGCTTCCATGGGAAATCCCTTGCCGTTGAGGTGATTTTCACCTGGCGCGTGGAAATGCAACTGAAGCAAATTGAATTTCTCATCGCCGATCATCAGTGTATTCCCGGCAGGGAAATGCACCACCGCAGTATGACCGTTATTGGTGAAGGTATCCCCTTTCATCGTGCTGTTCAATTCAAGGGGCGGCAATTTGACATCATAGGCAGGCACAACATCGATGGGGCTCTGGTTTTTCCCGCTTTTGCACATGAAATATGAAGGATCCGCCTTATCCCAGTTCAGCGGACCAAACTGCCCTTCGTATCCCCAGTGTGTAGGGCCGGCAACCCCGATAACAGGCAATAACAGACTGGAAAAAAACGCAGCCGCCAGGTAATTCAGGATTCGATATTTGCTCATGATTGCTCTCCATTTTTGATTTTTCCGTCAAGAACAGCGAAACTCGCATTGTAAGGATTTGTCATGCTAAGGATTTGTCATGCGTTTCAAGCATACTCCTGCACACAACAAGTATCAATAACAAGGAAATTGTTTCCGGAGCCAATGAACCATGAGTCATGGCGAAGGGAATTCCCTGCGTGTATGTACCACACTGACGACATCAATAGCCGTATCTGTGATACGGTACAAAATAAGATAGTTCGGATGCGCCACGATTTCGCGCAAGCCAGGTATGCGGTCACTTTCGCGATATAAATAAGGATGCTCCGCAGCTGGCAGAACAGCCATTTCCAGCACACGTTTCATATACCGTGCGGCTGTTGCGCTTTCTCTGGAAATGTAAGCAATGATTTGCGCGAGGTCATCACGAGCGGATGGCCTCCAGGTGAACTTCAGCAAATTACCAGCTCCGCTTCGTTGTGCTCTCTGCCTTGCTGATAATATCTTCCATTTCCGACATCACTTCATCATGCGGAATTGAGGGACGAGTATCGG